>NZ_DJHW01000071.1:0-26131 GCF_002433295.1 Pseudoalteromonas sp. UBA6610
CGAAACCCGAGGATAAGGCTCGCCGCACATCTTTGTATGGTAAATATAGTGTTTTTATATATGCGTACCTTAGTCCGCACGACATTTGACTGCGTAGCACACCGACTCCTAATACCAGAAAGCTGCTTGAGAAATGAAGTGCTTTTTCTACGTCTCTAGAAAAGTTAAATACCTGTCTTTATATAGTTCCGCCACTCCTTTGTAGCGTGGATTTGAGGATCACGAAACCCGCGATTAAAGCACGCAATATAACTTAAAGTAATGAATTAATTTTACAAACAGTTCATAGGTCTTAGCTTATTATCAAGCGTAGCACCTTAAGTTTTGTATAAGGCGGTTTGACTATCTATATAGCTTTTGCTTTTATTTACGCTGCGTAAGCAGCTCGTAACTTATGACGTAGCTAGCTATACAAGCAGGTTTAGTTTGTGAAAAACTCGTTTGATATATTAAATAAGTTTTGTAATTAGCTTATAGTGTACTTAACTCGTTTCGTTCTAATGAGCCACCTAAAAAGGCCCAGGGCAAATAACAAAGCGGTGGCTACACCTGATAAAACCCATAGAATTCGTAATGGCTGATCGCCAATGCTGCCATTGTGAAGTGGATGCAACCAGTTTTTAAATTTACTGGCAATGCTCATCTTATCTATATTAAAAACACTTATGAGCTCTCCTGTGCTTGCATTTACTTGCACATAACTGTGAGGAAAGCGATAAGAGGGATCGCTTTTGGTTTTGAACCTAAACCGATATACCGCATTGTGATTTGACGGGGTTTCTACCCATGCTAGCCGTGTATTTGGCATGGCCTCTTGTGCTGTACTAAGTGCTGCTGATAAAGAAATACTGCGCTGGGGTTTTATTATTGCGCTGTTAGGTTTATCTATATTTCCAAGCAGGGCTGTTATTAAAGGATCGGTTTGCTTGGGTATTGCTAGCATTATGCCGGTTGCTGTTAATAGGATTAAAGGCAGAGCAAAAATTAAACCAAGCAACTTGTGCCAGTCATATAACACGCCCAGAAAAGAGCTGCGCGCTTTAAACTTTAATGACTTAGCCCATTGCCCTTTTTTAGGCCACCAAGCACATAGGCCTGATATGAGGAGTATAAGGCTACCTATTCCTATATAGCCTATAACGATTGTACCAGTGCTACCTGCAAGTAACGAGAAGTGTACGTTATAAATCCAGGTAACAAAGTAGTTACCCCATACATCCTCACGTAATATAAGCCTGCCATCAGGGCTTAGCCAAACCATAAGTGGTGCAAAAGCGTGATCCACTGTTTCGTTTTGGTTGTAATATCTTGCGGGAATATAATGTTTATCTTTGGTGCTTTCTAAACGCCACGAGCCTTGTTTATCTGGGTAGTGAGTTTTTAGTGTTTGATATGCGGTATCCCAATTTATAGGCCTCGCTGTTTCTGTACTTAAACTACTTATATTTTCATCTAGTTCGGGGTAATAAACGAGTATAGAACCTGTTAGAGCAATGAGTGCGTGTACACCCCCGATAAATAAGCCTAGGTATAAATGTACACGTCTTGCTATTTTTCGCCATGAACCATTAAAACGCATAAAAGAGTGACCATTAAAAATATGCAGTAAAGGGATGGCGCATTGTATCTTTGTTTAATAGAAAAGAACTGCGACAAAATGTCGCAGCAATAAAATAATTAGATTAGCAAACAAAAACGCCAGCTTTATAGGCTGGCGTTTAAATCAGGCTTGGTAATTAATTATGCTTTTGGGCCTGCATTTTTAATATCATCTGATACATCGTATTTAGCGAAGTTTTCAGTGAAGTCAGCGGCAAGTTTTGCTGCATATTCATTATATTTTGCTTTATCTTCCCATGTATTAATTGGGTTAAGTAGCTTGCTATCCACACCAGGGACTTCCACTGGTACGTCTAGATTTAATACATCGATATGCTGGGTCTCTACATTGGCTAATTTACCAGATACGATTGCATCTATTACAGCGCGGGTAGTTGGAATATCAAAACGCTCACCGGTACCGTATGGGCCGCCTGTCCACCCTGTATTAACAAGGTAAACCTTTGCCCCAAATTCGCGTACACGCTTCATAAGCAGCTCAGCGTAAACACCTGCAGGGCGAGGGAAGAAAGGGGCGCCAAAACACGTTGAGAATGTAGATTCTATATCGCTAGTTGAGCCAATCTCTGTAGAGCCTACTTTAGCTGTGTAACCACTTAAAAAGTGAAAAGCAGCGGCTTCTTCGCTAAGTACAGAAACCGGCGGTAAAACACCGCTCACATCACAGGTTAAAAATACAACAGCTTTTGGCTCGCCAGCACGGTTTTCAACTTTGCGCTTTTCTACATGCTCTAGCGGGTAAGCAGCACGGCTATTTTGCGTTAAGCTTGTATCGTTAAAGTCAGGTGTGCGTGTTTCATCAAGTACAACGTTTTCTAAAATTGTACCAAAGCGAATAGCATTCCAAATTACTGGCTCATTTTTTTGTGAGAGGTCGATACATTTTGCGTAACAGCCACCTTCGATATTAAATACGCTTCCTGGTGCCCAACCGTGTTCGTCGTCACCAATTAAAAAGCGTGTTGGGTCGGCCGATAAAGTTGTTTTACCAGTACCCGATAAACCAAAGAATAGTGCTGTATCACCCGCTTCTCCTACATTAGCAGAGCAGTGCATTGGTAATACACCTTTTGCTGGAAGAAGAAAGTTTTGAACGGAGAACATCGATTTTTTCATTTCACCGGCATAACGCATACCAGCAAGTAACACTTTGCGTTGAGCAAAGTTAATAATAACAGTGCCGTCGCTGTTGGTGCCATCACGTTGTGGGTCACAAACAAACGAAGGCACATTCATTACCTGCCATTGGGGTAAATCAGATGCATTATAGTTTTTAGGCTCAATAAACATGTTTTTAGCAAAAATATGGTGCCACGCTGTTTCTGTAGTAACAACTACAGGTAGATAGTGCTCAGGGTCTGCGCCAACTTCTAGGTGAGAGGTGAAGTGGTCATTACTTTGCACATGTGCTTCTACGCGAGCCCATAAAGCGTCAAATTTGTCAGCATCGAATGGGCGGTTTACATTGCCCCATTGGATATCATCTTGCGTTGTTGCTTCTTTTACAATGAAGCGATCTTTAGGAGAGCGACCAGTGCGCTTGCCTGTAATTGCAACAAAGGCTCCATTTGCGGCTAGTGTCCCTTCGCCACGACGAATCGCATGCTCGACAAGTTCAGCTGCGGTTAAATCGACAAAACGTGTTGCGCTTGTAGTCATGTTTATACCTAACTATGTGTGAGAGTTTGAACGGGATAGCTCTGGGTTCTTAGTTCCCTTAAGCTGAAATTATAGTAACAGAAGGATTTGAGATATTCGAGCCTGTAAAGGCCCTAAAAACACATATATTTGCTAAAAAACATGAATAATTTCAATGATACCGGTGTCAGTAAATTAACAAAATTCATGACACCGGTATCATCATTTTATAATATAAAACCGCATATTTTGCGGCTTTATATTTGATTATGAGGTGGGAGGTTAATTAAAAATATTTTTAATATCTTGCTCGTCAAAAACATATTCTTTTAGGCAATAATGACAGCTAATGTTAACAGCGCCATTTTCAGCAACATCATCAAGTAATGCTTGTTGGCCTACATTAACTAAAGCAGTAATGGTTTTCTCTCTACTACAGCCACATTTAAATGTAATAGCTTGCGGGTCAAATACGCGCGGGTTATCTTCGTGATATAAGCGCGTTAATACGGTATTGGCATCAAGCTCTAATAGCTCTTCGCGTTTAATTGTATCGCTTAAGGCTTCTAAGTGAGTGAAGTCATTAATTGATTTTTGCTTATCAACAGGCAGTACTTGTAAAAACAACCCACAGGCTTTGGCTTTCCCTTCTGTTGTTTCGGTTGCAAACCAAAGGCGCGTTTTTAACTGTTCTGATTGCTCAAAGTAGCTTTCAATACATTTACTTAATGTATCGTGCTCAAGAGGCACTATGCCTTGATAACGCTCGCCTTTGGTTGGAGTAATGGTAATAACCATATAACCTTTACCTACAAGCTCTTTTACCGTTGTGCCGCTAACCTCGCTTTGCATGCGCGCAATACCACGCATATTTTGTTTATCGTCGCCGTTAATAACAGCGTATTTAACAGGGCCATCGCCTTGTAGCTGAACGGCGATTTCACCCTCAAACTTTAAAGTAGCAGTTAATAAACACGTTGCAACGAGTAATTCACCTAATAATGCTTTAACTGGCTCAGGGTAATTGTGATTAGCTATCATCTCGTTGTAGGCGTGCTCAATTTGAACGAGTTCGCCACGAACATCGAGTTTGTCGAATAAATAACGGTGAAGTAAATCTTGTTGCATGAGCGGCTATACCTAACTTGATTTCATTTTTAAAAGTTCGCGTCTTTGCTTTTTATCGGGCTTTTTATCCGGATGTGGAGCAAAGAAGCTGTTATTTTTGCGTGCGATGGCGTTTTCTTCGCGTTTTGCAATACTTGCATCAGTTTCTTGATACAAGGTCTGTGCAATGGGGGCGCTTTGGCGTTTTTCAAGCACTTTAAGTACCTTGATAAGCTTTTCATCAACGCCTTGGGCAAGTTTTATGGTTGCGCCAACCTCCACAATTTTACTCGCTTTAGTACGTTGCCCATTATAATGTACTTTGCCGCCTTGCACCATTTCGCGTGCAAGCGCACGGGTTTTATAAAAGCGCGCAGCCCATAACCATTTATCTAATCGAACTTTTGGCTCACTGTTGTGGTCTGAGTCGGCATTAGTATTATTTTTTTTACTCATTAGGCTTCTTCAATCGACTATTTATATATCGTAAAATTTATCATGAAATCATCGTAGGATGAAGGTATTACGGCGCATGCTGGTTTTTTAGTCAACATTACATTGTTATATTAATCTGTTTACAAAGTTTAATATTAGTGTGCTTGTTGAATGAAAAATGAAAGGGTACTATGGGTACGCGCTTATGCAGTAAATTAAAATAAGAACATTATTATGGAACAGCAAATTCAACAGCTTAAACAATTTTTAACACGGCTACCCCATGCTAAATTAAGCGCAGTAGTTACGCTGTTAGTCGTTGTTTATCTTGCTTATTTACTCTCAAAATTAGTTTGGCTGGTATGGCCACAACCGGTCTCTACACCGCTTGCTCCATCTCACTATTCAGCCGCATCGAAGGCTTCTAGTACTACCTCAGTACAAAATATTATAGAGCAATTTTTATTTGGTAAAAAAACTGTAACAAATAAAACCAATACTGCGCAGCAAAACGAAGTAATTAATAATGCACCAGAAACACGCTTAAGTATTAATCTAACTGGTATTGTTGCTGTAAGTAACGACGACAAGGCAGGTATTGCTATTATTGAGTCACAGGGACGACAAGTTAGTTACTTAGTTGAAGAGGTTGTACAAGGCACCCGTGCAGAGGTTGCGCAAATACTTCCCGATCGCGTTATTTTAAGTGTAAACGGGCGATTTGAAACGCTAATGCTAGATGGTCTCGACTTTAGTAAAAAAGTGTCTATGCCTGTGCTTGCCGCTCGCGAAGCACAAGACATGGGGCCGCAAAAAATAGAACAAAGCGAGTTGCAAATTAACGCAACCGCTGACCCAGATGTAAAAGAAGCAATAATAGAAACACGAGAAGAGCTACTAAGTGAACCTGGTAAGTTATTTGATTATATTCGTGTTTCACAAGCAATGAGCGATGGCGAGTTAATCGGCTATCGCTTAAGCCCAGGTAAAGAGCCTGCTCTATTTAAACAAATGGGCCTACAGAATAATGATTTAGCCGTGGCTATTAACGGTTACCAATTAACAGATTTACAACAGGCAATGGCAGCTATTAATGAGCTGCGTAATACCAGCGATGCCACAATTACGATAGAACGTGATGGTGAGCAAATCGATGTGCAATTTAGCCTGCAATAACTTAGCTTTGGAGTTTTAACATAATGGTTCAGGTGCTACACCTCAAAAAAATTAAAAAAGGGTTAGCTAAGTACGCAGCGCTTTTTTTAGCAGCCAGTATTTCGTTGTCGGTTTCAGCTGTTGAATATGCTGCAAACTTTAAAGGCACAGATATCAACGAGTTTATAAACATTGTTGGTAAAAACCTTAATAAAACAGTGATCATTGACCCAAATGTGCGCGGTAAAGTAAACGTACGCAGTTATGAGTTAATGGATGAAGCGCTGTACTACCAATTTTTCTTAAATGTACTCGAAGTGTATGGCTACTCAGCAGTAGAAATGGACAACGGTATTATCAAGATTGAAAAAAGCTCTGACGCTAAAAAATCAAATGTGCCGCTAATTACAGAAAACAGCGCTGCATCGGGCGATATGATGATCACCCGTGTGGTACGCGTTAAAAATGTAAGTGTTCAAGAGCTTGGTCCATTAGTACGTCAATTTAGCGACCAAAAAGACGGTGGCCATGTAGCAAACTTTAATGCTGCCAATGTCATGATGCTTACTGGCCATGCAGCGTCGGTTAATCGCTTAGTAGAAATCATTCGCTCGGTGGATCAAGCCGGTGATAAGCGTGTAGATATTGTTAAGCTTAAATATGCAACGGCAGACGATGTAGTATCGGTTGTTGAAAATATTTACAAAGACAGCGGTAAAGGCAGCGTTCCTGAATTTTTGATCCCTAAGGTAGTTGCCGATGGCCGTACTAATAGCGTAATAGTAAGCGGTGAAGGGCAAGCCCGTACCCGTGCTATAGAACTAATTAAGCGCCTAGATGGCGAACTTGAAAGCCAAGGTAATACCAAAGTATTTTACTTAAACTACGCCAAAGCAGAGGATTTAGTAAAAGTACTGCAAGGCGTAAGTAAAACGCTTGCAGAAGATGGCCAAGGCACAAGTAAAACTCGCACAAACAATAAAAACGATGCCAGTATTGAAGCTCACCCTGACTCAAACTCATTAGTTATTACAGCACAGCCCGATACCATGCGCTCATTAGAGACCGTGATTGATAGGCTCGATATTCGCCGTGCGCAAGTACTTGTAGAAGCGATTATTGTTGAAGTAATGGAATCGGATGGCGTTAACTTAGGTACGCAATGGATTTCAGAAGATGGCGGTATGTTGCAGTTTAATAATGGCTCAACTGTGCCTGTAGGCTCATTAGCGGTTGCAGGTATTCAAGCGCAAGACACAACCACTACTCAAACAGTAATAGGCTCAGAAAGTGGCTTAGTTACCAGTTACGATGAAACGTCAGAAGGTGATTACACCGCGCTTGCTTCATTATTAAGCGGTGTTAATGGCTTAGCGTTTGGTCTAGTTAAAAACGACTGGGGTGCAATTATTCAGGCCGTTTCAACTGACACTAACTCAAACATACTGGCTACACCTTCAATTACCACCATGGATAACGAAGAAGCGTCGATGATAGTGGGTCAAGAAGTGCCCATTATTACTGGTTCGCAAACAGGCAGTAATAACGATAATCCATTTCAAACCATTGAACGCCAAGAGGTGGGTGTAAAACTAAAAGTAACCCCACAAATTAACGATGGCTCAGCAGTACAATTATTAATTGAACAAGAAGTATCGAGTGTAAGTGGTGCAACCGCTGTCGATATTTCTGTTAATAAGCGCGCCATTACCACAACCGTTATGGCTGATGATGGCGGTATGGTTGTGTTAGGCGGCTTAATTGATGAAGACGTACAAGAGAGTGTATCTAAGGTACCAATTTTAGGTGATATCCCAATTTTAGGTCACTTATTTAAGTCAACTAATACGACCAAACGTAAGCGTAATCTTATTGTATTTATTCGTCCAACTATTATTCGCGATGGCGTTAATATGAATAAGTTAAGCTTTAATAAGTATAACTTTATCCGTGGCGAGCAAATGAAAGAGAAAGAAGATGGCATAGAGCTTATGCCAAATTCAGATGTTCCTTTACTTCCATCTTGGGATGATGAGCTTATTCTGCCACCAACTTATGAAGAGCACTTAAAAGCATTGAGCTCTAAAGAACGTGCAGAGCGTGAAGATGACTAGCGCAATAGAACAAATAAACGAAGACGTGGTTCATCGTAGTGATGAAACACGCTCTGAGGAGTTACTTACAAGTAACGATTTAGTTGAGTTGCCTCCAAAGCGTTTACCTTTTTCCTATGCGCGCAGAGCGGGTGTACTGCTTAGTAAAAATAATGAACAGCAAGTTGTGTATTACCGCGGCGAGCTAGATGTTGAAGTATTGCTAGAAGTGCGTCGCATTGCAGGTAAAGGCTTTACCCTAGAGCAATTAGCAGACGATAAATTTGAGTTACTATTAGAGGCTGCGTATCAGCGTGACAGTTCTGAAACACAACAAATGATGGAAGATATTGGTAATGAGGTCGATTTATTCTCCCTTGCCGATGAACTCCCACAAACCGAAGATTTATTAGCCGGCGATGATGATGCGCCTATCATCAAACTAATCAACGCCATGTTAAGCGAAGCAATTAAAGAAGGTGCATCCGATATACATATCGAAACCTTTGAGCAAGAGCTTGTGATTCGCTTTAGGGTTGATGGCGTATTAAAAGAAGTGCTTAAACCTAATCGTAAGCTTGCTTCGTTACTCGTCTCGCGTATTAAGGTAATGGCGAAACTAGATATAGCAGAAAAACGTATTCCGCAAGATGGTCGTATTAGCCTTCGTATTGCAGGGCGTGCAGTAGATGTGCGTGTATCTACCATGCCATCAAGCTTTGGTGAGCGTGTAGTACTGCGTTTACTTGATAAAAACAATGCTCGCTTAAACCTTGAAGATTTAGGCATGACGCCGCAAAACCGAGAGTTGTTTGCTGATTTAATTAGTAAACCACACGGTATTATTTTGGTTACTGGCCCAACGGGCTCTGGTAAAAGTACCACCTTGTACGCCGGTATGAGCCAAATAAACTCTCGCGATCGTAATATTTTAACGGTAGAAGACCCAATAGAGTACGAAATTCCGGGGATTGGCCAAACACAAGTAAACACCAAAGTAGATATGACCTTTGCCCGCGGGCTTCGTGCAATATTACGTCAAGATCCCGATGTGGTAATGGTCGGTGAAATACGTGACCTTGAAACCGCGCAAATTGGCGTGCAAGCATCGCTTACAGGTCACTTAGTTATGTCTACGCTACATACCAACACTGCCTCGGGCGCAATTACCCGTATGGAAGACATGGGTGTAGAACCATTCTTGCTGTCATCGTCATTGTTAGGCGTGCTGTCGCAGCGCTTAGTACGTACTTTATGTAATAGCTGTAAAGAAGGCCACACTGCTGATGAACGTGAGTGTGAGCTGCTAGGTGTACCGTTTGATAGCGCACCTACAATTTACCGCGCAGTAGGCTGTGAAGAGTGTAACTTTAATGGTTACCGCGGGCGTACTGGTATTCATGAATTACTGGTGGTTGATGAAGAAATACGCGAAATGATCCACAGCGGTAAAGGCGAGCAAAGTGTTGAAAAATACATTCGCCAAAAAAGCCCAAGCATACGCCAAGATGGCTGTAGCCGCGTACTGGCAGGCAAAACAACCCTTGAAGAAATTCTACGCGTTACCCGTGAGGAAGCCTAACCATGGCGGCGTTTGAATACCGTGCCCTTGATGGCCGAGGGAAAGAACAAAAAGGCATTTTAGAAGCCGATACAGCTAAACAAATTCGCCAAGCGCTGCGCGAAAAAAAACTTACGCCGCTTGAAGTTGTCCCTGCAGCAGAAGGGGAAAAACAAGTTAGTGGCGCAAAAACGCCGTTATTAAGTCGTTTTTTTAAACCCAGCGTATCAACCTCCGATTTAGCCCTTATTACGCGCCAGCTTGCTACGCTCATTCAATCGGCATTGCCAGTTGAAGGGGCTGTCATGGCGGTGGCAGAGCAATGTGAAAAGCCTCGCTTAAAACGTATGCTTATGTCGGTACGTTCAAAGGTAGTAGAGGGTTATACACTGGCCGATGGCATGAGTGAATTTCCACATGTATTTGACGATTTATACCGAGCAATGGTAGCCGCAGGTGAAAAATCAGGGCACCTTGACCAAGTATTAAATCGCCTTGCCGATTACACCGAACAGCGCCAACACATGCGCAGCCAAATTACTCAAGCCATGGTTTATCCTACCATTTTGGTTATTTTTGCTATTGGTATTGTTTCGGTTTTACTCGGTACCGTTGTGCCTAAAATTTTAAAAACCTTCGAAAAAACTAAGCAAGTACTGCCTTGGACGACCGAATGGGTTATGGCAGGCAGCCACTTTGTACAAAATTATTGGTTTATAAGTTTGTTAGTCATTACTGCGCTGGCAGTAGGCATTAAACATGCACTTAAACAACCTAAAATTCGCTTTTGGTGGGACGACCGCGTACTACACATGCCTGGTTTTGGTAAAGTAGCACGGGGTATTAATACCGCGCGTTTTGCACGTACGCTCAGTATTTTATCGTCAAGCTCAGTACCACTACTTGAAGGTATGCGCATATCGGGTGGTGTATTAGCGAATAAAAAAATGAAAAAATCGGTGGCAGATGCTGCCGATAGAGTCAGTGAAGGTGCAAGCCTAAGAGCGGCTTTACAGCAAACTAAGTTGTTTCCGCCGATGATGCTGCACATGATTGCCAGCGGTGAAAAATCAGGTGAGCTAGAACAAATGTTAGAGCGCGCGGCTAATAACCAAGACCGTGAGTTTGAAAGTATGGTAAACGTATCATTAAAATTATTAGAGCCAGCAATGATTGCCTCAATGGCGGTGATTGTTTTGTTTATAGTAATGGCTATTTTACAGCCAATAATGGCAATGAATAAAGCGGTAGGACTTTAAGCTTTAAGGGGTTAGCTAAGTTAGTATTTACTTAGATGACGCCAAATTAAATTATGTTTTTGGAAAATGAGGTATTTACGTGAATAAACAATCAGGTTTTTCTTTACTCGAAGTAATGGTGGTATTGGTTATTATCGGGATGATTATGTCAATTGTGGCGCCTAATATTATGGGCCAACAAGAAGAAGCTGCTATCGATAAAGCACATCTAGATATTCAACAGCTTGAAGATGCAATGAGCTTATACAAGCTTAAAAATAAAAGCTACCCAAGCACAGAGCAAGGCCTAGAAGCATTGGTCAATAAAACCAGCATTGAGCCAATTCCTAAGCGTTTCCCTGATGGTGGTTTTGTAAATGAATTACCAGAAGATCCATGGGGCAACCCGTACCAGCTAATTAGCCCAGGTGAAATTGGCAAGTTTGATATTTTTTCGATGGGACCTGATGGCGAAGCCGGTACCGATGATGATATTGGCAACTGGAACGAAGACGAGCAATAAATGCGACTTAACCAAGCAGTATGGTTAAATACGATTGCACGAGGCTTACTATGCAAGTAAGCCTTAATCGTATGCGCGCCCACCACCGTGGGTTTAGCTTAATAGAAATTTTAGTGGTACTTACTATTATCGCATTTGCGACCAAAATGGTGGTATACAGCTTAGAAGGCGGTGCCGAAGATGAGCTTGATACACAAGCGCTTAGGCTGCATACCACCATTAACATGGCCTCTGAATTTGCTATTTTAAATCAAATAGAACTTGGCTTAATGGTTGAGGAAAACACCCTTGAGTTTTTAGTATTTGATGGCGAAAAATGGATTACCTTTGACCGCGAAGACCTTTACAAGCCCATTGAGCTGGATGAACGGTTAAAACTCACGCTCAATTTAGAAGATTTAGCCTGGTCACAAGAGAACTTACTTGAGCAAGCAAATTGGCGTGAACTAATGAGCGGCGGCGATGACGATAGCTTATTAGAGCTTGAAAAACTAAAAATACCGCAAGTCCTTATTTTATCATCTGGCGAGGTCAGCGCCTTTCAGCTTATTGTTGAATTAAAAGAGCAAAGCGAGCCTGTGTATTACATTGAAGGGGAATTTACAGCCCCTGTTAATTTGCGAAAAGAGCCATAATAATGAGGCTAAATAAAGGCTTTACCTTACTCGAAGTGCTTGTGGCGTTAAGTATTTGTGCTATGGCTGGGATTGCAGCTATGCAAGCAACCGGCGAGCATATAAATCATTTAACAACACTTGAAGAGCAAACGTATGCATCGTGGGTAGCAGAAAATGTGCTGGTGGTGCAGCGTAGTAAAGGTAAAGATTGGCAGGCTAAAAATGGCGCGCGCGGCAGCGAAGTAATGGCGGGCGTTGAGTGGTTTTGGAAGCAAGAAATAGCAAAAACTGCAGACAAAAGCTTTGTAAAAGTGACCATAAATGTTTTTAGCGACGAAAAATACGAGCAATCGGTGTACGAGCTTTCAACTTATTTAAATAAAGGTAGTTAATAAGTGAAGCAGCGCGGATTTACATTAATCGAAGTATTAGTTGCTATGGCTATTTTAGCGGTGGTGATTATGGCTACTCACCAAATTTTAGACTCAACCACCAAAGCAAAAGAAGCGTCTGATGAAAAAATAGCGGAGCTTAACGGCCTACAAACCGCATTTAGGTTAATGGATCAAGACTTTAGCCAAATGACTCAGCGCACTGTACGTAACGAAGCCGGTGATGCGCAAGAGCAATACTTACTCGCAGGGCGTTATATATTAGAAAGCCAATACGATGGTATTGCATTTGTACGCGATGGCTGGGTAAACCCAATTAACTTGTTGCCTCGTTCTGAGTTACAAGCCGTAGGGTATAGAGTGCTTGATGACAATTTAGAGCGTGTATACAGAGTGTATGTAGATCAGCTTGATAATATGGAGCCGCGGGTCCAAGTTGTTTTAAAAGGTATTGAAGAGCTTAAATTTGAATTTTTAGATGCCAACAACGAATGGCAAGAGCAATGGCAAATAAAAGCCTTACCTAAAGCGGTTGCGGTTACTCTACAGCAAATTGAGGCAGAGCCTATTCGTCGTGTTTTTTTAGTACCCGGGCAGGGAAAAAATAGCGGGGAGAGTAATTAATGAATAAGCGCGAATCACGCGGTGCCGCATTAGTTATTGTGCTGTTTATTGTTGCACTGGCCGCGATATTAGCCGTAGAAATGAGTGCTAATTTAATGGTGCAGGTTCAAAAAAGCACTAACCTGCAAGGTCACCAACAAGCAAAGTGGTATGCCTACGGCGGTGAAGAGCTGGCAATAAAGGCACTAAAGTTAAGTAAAGACGATGATCCTGACAAAACCTCGTTAGATCAGGTTTGGGCCAAACAAGGCGACACCCAATCCCCTGTAGATAACGGTACTCTAAGCGGTAAAATTACTGACTTACAGGCGTGTTTAAATTTAAATGCATTAGGGGAAGCGCCAGACCCAAACTCTACCAGCAAAACCAACCCTGCTCATAAAGCACTCTTTGCATTATTAGAAAACATTGAAGATTTACCTGCCGAGGAAAGCGAAGAAGCAATGGCAGACAGTGTATTTGACTGGCTTGATGAAAACAGCATTACCTATCGTTCAGGCGCTGAAGAAGACGAG
This sequence comes from Pseudoalteromonas sp. UBA6610, assembly GCF_002433295.1. Lineage (NCBI taxonomy): Bacteria > Pseudomonadati > Pseudomonadota > Gammaproteobacteria > Alteromonadales > Pseudoalteromonadaceae > Pseudoalteromonas > Pseudoalteromonas sp. UBA6610. The sequence goes on from NZ_DJHW01000071.1 coordinate 13,519, forward strand.
TATTTATCGCGTGATTACCCTTATATGAGCGCAAATAGTTTATTTGCATCACCTTCTGAGCTGCGTTTGGTAAAAGGTTTTAATCCGCTAGTAATGGAAAAGGTATTACCTTTTGTGTGTGTTATTCCGGGGTCTCCCTTATTATCGATTAACGTCAATACGTTACTTCCCGAACAGGCACTTATTTTAAGTGCCATGATTGACGAATTATCGTTATCGGGCGCAGAGGCTGTTATAGCAGCTCGCCCTGAAACCGGATTTGATAGCGTGGATGAATTTTTTTCCGAGGTACAGCAGCAAGGCGGTACAAATTTAGATTCGGTTAAAGAACTATTTAGTATTAACAGCGAATATTTTAAATTACAAACGCAGGCGACATTTGTCGATTTGCGTTTTTCGATGACCACATTACTTCATGCCAAAAATGGCGAAGTAACGATACTGGCGCGAAAATTTGGAGGCGTACAGTGACAGAAATACTGCTGATCCGCACGGGTCAAACAGAGCAAGATAAATTAAATTGGTTAATTTATTCACCACAAGAACAAGAAATAATTGCCAGTGGGGAATTAACCGATGCAAGCCGTTTAAGTGAGCTAAGTGAAAAAGCGCAAACCCGCGAGGTAGTGGTATTACTGCCTAGCGATCAGGTGCAGCTTAAAACAGTGGCGTTGCCGACTAAGTGGAATCGTAAGTTAGAGCAAGCGTTGCCATACATGCTTGAAGAAGATATTGCGTGCGATATAGACGAGCTATTTGTCGCAATTGGCGAGCCCACTATGATTAATGAGCAGCATGCAATTAAAGTTGCCTTAACTGACCGCGAGTGGTTTGAGACCTGGCTTGCTTTATTTTCAGAGCATAACTTGGCGGTATACACCATTTTACCTGATGCCCTGCTACTGCCTACAGCCGACGATGATACATTAACCGCCATAGAGCTTAATAATCAGTGGTTATTTAAAAGAGGCGATTGGCATATTAGTGCCGTTGAGAATAGCTGGCTAAGGGATTACTTAAGTGCACTTGGCGAGCCGAGCGTAAAGCACTATAGCCCAGCTAATCAGTTTCCTGAATGTATTAACCTAATTTCGCAAGCAAGCGACTACGATTTACCATTGGCTTTATTTGCTAAACAACTTACCAGCGTTAAATTTAATTTACGCCAAGGTATGCACCAGCTTAAAAAGAAAAGTGCACTGTGGTGGGGTTATTGGAAAGGCGCAGCCATTATTACCGGTGTTGCTTTATTTGCTACCATTGCTATAAAGCTTGTTGAACTAAATCAACTTAACTCGCGTGTTGAGCTTGCTAAAGCCCAGGTAGTGGATAGATACCAAAAAGCATTCCCCGGAACTAAAGTACGTCCTAACTTAATTAAAAGCCAAATCAGGGGCGCGCTTAAAACCATTAATGGCGAAAGTGAAGCTGGATTTTTAGATTTGACCAGCCAATTGGTTGGCGTTTTTTCGCAAGTAAGCGAATTTACGCCAGAAACCCTACGTTACGATAAACGCCGTAATGAGCTGCGAATACGCGCACGCGCAAAAGACTTTCAAACGTTTGGTAAAGTAAAAAGTATACTTGAGCAACAAGGGTTAACGGTTGAACAAGGGTCGTTAAATAACGATGGCGATTTTGTCGTAGGCGAAATTAAACTGCGAGGTGCAGTATGAAAAAGCAAATAATGCAATACTGGCGCTCTTTAAAAGAGCAAGAGCAGCAATTGATTATGGTTGCTGGTGGTATATTTGTTGTTTTTGTTTTAGTAATGGGAATTTTTAGACCTTTAAATAACGCCATAGATAAAGCTAAAAAGTCGTACGTCACTCAGCAAGAGCTGCTCGTATGGGTTGATGAAAGCATAGTAAAGTTAAAAGCGGCGGGTAACACGCAGGCAATTAGCAATCAAAATATTAGCCAAGTGGTTAATTCAACGCGTAGTCGTTACCGTATTACTATTAGTAAAATGCAGCCTAACGATAACTCGTTACGTTTAACGCTTGATTCGGTAGAGTTTAATCAATTAATAGAATGGTTAGACGAACTGGTTAATCAGCATGGCTTAAGAGTAGAGAACCTTGATTTAAGCAAAGATGATAAATCAGGGTTTGTACGTGTAAGCCGCTTAGTACTAGAGAAGTAATTAATGAAAAAAATAATAATATTATCAGTGGTATTTTTTATTAGTTTTATTGTGTTTTGCATAATGAAATTACCAGCGGCCATTGCGTTAGACCTAGCTAAGCCGTACTTACCAAAACAGCTTGAAATAGGGAAAACCGTAGGGAGTGTATGGCAAGGTCAGATGATGCAAGTGCGCTATCAAGACGAGCAGCTAAATAATGTACGCTGGGATATTGCTGGCTGGCAGTTATTTACGGGTAATTTAAATGCTAACTTAAAATTTGGTAATCCGCGTGAGCGTAGCGATATTTCGGGCTATGCTGATGTGAATTACGGATTATTTAACAATGTGGTTAAAGTTACCGATGGTATAATTCGCTCGACCGTAGAGCGTGCCATGCAACGTATTGCACTACCTATACCAGCTACGGCTAAAGGTCGAGTCATTTTAGAGCTTAACGAGTACACCTCAGGTGTGCCTTATTGTGAGTCATTAAAAGGCGAGATTGCCAGCCCAAATATAGATGTTAAAGGCTTTAATGGCTGGTTTAATATAGGCCCACTGAGTGGCATGTTAAGCTGTAAGTCGGGCGATATAGCTATTTTGGTCGACCCAAATAACACGTTAGGCCTTGAAGCCGACGCAACACTTAAAGCTAACTTTGACTTTAAAGTAGCAGGCTATGTTAAACCTGATGCTAGCTTACCAAAAGATGTACACGACGCGGTTAAGTTTTTAGGCCGCCCCGATGCACAGGGCCGCTACCCACTAAATTTTTAATGTAATAAAAGAGATTTAATGCAATTACCACAGTTTAACGAACAACACGCACAGCAATTAAGTGCATTTTTAAGTACTCAACCTCAGGCTATGTCCTTAACACAAAGCCAAGGCTATCTATTTGGGGTTATTTGTTCGCCAAGCCCATTAGAAGTTCACCAGTGGTTAGCGCATATTGTGCCTAATACGGCTAACGATTTAGACGAAGAAATACTGTTTTTATTTATGGCGTTATACCATCAAATTAGTGAGCAAGTATTCGAAACCGGTTACAAGTTACCCGCCAATTTTGACCTAGACTATACCCAAGCGTGGAGTGAAGGTTTTTTACGTGCAACTAAAGAATACGCACAACCTCTATTAACAGCTCCCGCTTTAGAGCCTCAGTACAAAGAAGCACTAGAGAGTGCGCTAAGTACGCTTAGCTTTTTTGCTGTTGATGAGCAAACAAGAGTGCAAATTGCGCAGCAAAATAGCATGACACTCGAAGCCTTATACCAGTATCAGTACGAGTCAATGGGCGACTTTGCATTAGGCTTTGCCGAGCTTATTGAGGTGGTAGCCATAAACAGTGGGCTGATTACAGATGAAGGGTGGGAAGAGTAGCCTTTAGGTATATTAAACGGCGCTTAGAATAATTAAGCGCCAAGTTCTAAAATAATATCAGTGCAGCCTTTTTTACACTTAACAACGCCTTTACCCGGCTCGCTGGTGGCTAAATCGAGTGTTAACACCTCGCCGCACTGCTCACAATGCAAGGTTTTTCCTTGCGATAGCTTTTTAAGTATTGTGCGCTGTTTATGAAAAGAGTCACTCGCTTTTTTGTTTAACTGCGAAAAATCCACTACTTAGCTCTCTTTTGTTCTAATGCATCCGATACAATTTTACACACTGTATTTAAACGCTCTTCGTAAAAATATAAATTTAGGTCGCGCTCGCGGCAATAACGTAAATGAAATAACTGCACTGAATCATCAGTGGTAAAGGTTTTTTCAATATATTCGTGCTCAGACTCAGAGAGCTTTAACGCACTGCTAATACGGTTTTTAGCCATATTGGCTGCTGGGCTACGGTTTATTTTGCTCGCATCACTTAAAAAAACCACACCTTCACCTAATAGCTTTTCGCGGGGCTCTTTAACTAGTGGGTGATCAATAGTAAAAAACGCAAGGATCAGAATGACCAATATAATAAACTTTTTCATGAATGCGTAAACCTTGATCTTAATGGGGTAAATTTAGCAAGCAGTGTAATAAACTGCATTTTAAAAGCAAGTAACTGAGATGAATAAATTATTAGCAATCTATGCCTGTAATTTTAGCCAGTATTGTTATAATAGCCAACAGCAGTTAGATATTTCTGAAATATCTGAAAGTATTCAAACAGCTGATTATTTAAACTAATCACACTTACCATTAACGAACTACAGTTACAGTATAGAATACGCACATATTGCTACGTTTTTATTTCCAAGCGGCGTTGAGGAACTTCGATGGACAAGCAAATTAAAGTAAAGAATATACCTGCAGAGGTTAAAATCCAACAACCGGATTTAAGCCGCCAAGACGACAGGTTTAACCCACGTAACCGAATTTATGTTCGCGCAGTAAAAGGGCTTCATCAGTTACTTAGACAGCGTATAGGCTTTTTAGGCATGCTTGCCTTTATGCTCTTGCCTTGGATAAATTTTAATGGCCAGCAAGCTGTGTTATTTGATTTAGTAGGCCAAAAGTACAATATTTTTGGGCTAACGCTGTGGCCGCAAGATTTCACTATATTAGCCTTTATATTTATGTTGGCCGCGTTTGCACTCTTTTTGGTCACTACCTTTTATGGCCGAGTATGGTGTGGCTATACCTGCCCGCAAACTGTATGGACCTTTATATTTATTTGGTTTGAAGAAAAGTTTGAAGGCACAGCGAATCAGCGTAAAAAGCTAGATCAACGCCCGATGGACTTTGATAAGTTTTGGCGAAAAACAGCAAAGCACACCAGTTGGGTTTTATTTGCCTTATATACGGCGATTTCGTTTGTCGGATACTTTACGCCTATCCGTGAATTACTCCCTGACTTTGTGACCTTTAATGTAGGTGGTTACGCGCTGGTAAGTATTATTTTCTTTGCAGCGTGTACTTACGCTAATGCAGGGTGGATGCGTGAAATTATGTGTTTACACATTTGCCCCTATTCACGTTTTCAATCAGCTATGTTTGATAAAGACACTTACACCGTAACGTACGATGAAAAACGCGGCGAAAGCCGAGGCCCACGTTCGCGTAAAATTGCCCACGAAGATTTAGATATGGGCGATTGCATAGACTGTAACTTGTGTGTACAGGTGTGCCCTACAGGGATAGATATTCGTAATGGTTTGCAAGCCGAGTGTATAAACTGTGGCGCATGTATTGATGCCTGCGATGGTGTAATGGATAAAATGGATTATCCGCGGGGTCTTATTTCTTATACTACTGAGCGCAATCTCGAAACACCTGAAAATAAAACCAACCCACTGCGAGCTAAAATCATAGGTTACACGGTCATACTGGTGGTGCTTACCAGTGCGCTGGTGGCTAACATTGCATTTAGAAAGCCTATGGACTTTGACATAATACGAGACCGTAACCAACTGTATCGTGTTGACTTTAATGGCTTGGTAGAAAACACCTATACATTAAAAGTAATCAACAAGGCGCAGTACGAGCAAACCTTTAATATTGATGTTCAAGGCCTTGAAAACTTTAAGTACATTGGCAAGCAAACATTTACAGTGCAAGCAGGGCAATCGCATAATGTGCCATTGTCACTTGTAATGGACCCGTATGATTTAAAAGCGCCAATGACGGAGTTTAACTTTGTACTTTCACCGGTTAATGACCCCGATGAAAGCATATCGCAACCGAGTAACTTTTTTAAAGCGCGATAAACACACTAACAAAAGCGGGGTAACCCGCTTTTTACATTAAGAAGCCCATGAGTAAATTTAGTTTTGAAGATTTAACGCCCGACTTAATTCTCGATGCGATAGAAAGCGTTGGTATATATGCAGAGTCAGGTTTATTAGCACTTAATAGCTACGAAAACAGAGTCTACCAATTTAAGGCGGAAGATGGCCTGCGCTACGTTGTTAAGTTTTACCGACCAGAGCGCTGGAGCAAAGCGCAAATACAAGAAGAGCACGACTTTGCATTTGAATTAGCTGAGGCCGAAGTACCCGTTGTTGCACCCATTAAGCACAACGGAGAAAGCTTATTTGAGCACCAAGGTTATGTATTTGTGTTATTTCTAAGTGTAGGCGGGCGACAATTTGAAGTTGATAACCTGGATCAGCTTGATGTAATGGGTCGTTTAATTGGCCGTATGCATCAGGTGGCTAAAAGTAAAGCCTTTGAGCACAGACCCACCTTTAGCTGCGAAGAATATTTGCATACAGCTAAAGTTCATCTGCAAAAAAGTAATTTGGTACCTATGGGGATCAGCACGGCTTTTTACACCATATTGGACTTGGTTATTGAACAAGCGCAAGCACAGTATAAAAATGTGCAAGAGATCCGCTTACATGGTGATTGCCACGCAGGTAACATTTTGTGGGCAGGCGAAGCACTTATGTTTGTTGATTTAGATGACGCTCGTCAGGGGCCGGCCATTCAAGATTTATGGATGATGCTCAGTGGCGATCGTCAAACACAGCTGTTACAGTTAGACACCCTTGTAAATGCGTATGAAGAGTTTTGTGATTTTGACCACACTCAACTCAAATTAATTGAACCGCTTCGTGCAATGCGTATTATTCACTATATGGGTTGGGTAGCTAAACGATGGAGTGATCCTGCGTTCGTACGGAACTTTTCATGGTTTGCTGAAGACAAATACTGGGAGCAACAAATTCTAGCGCTTAAAGAGCAGCTTGCAGCACTGCAAGAAGCTCCGCTGAAGTTATTGCCATAAAATTTTATTTAAAAAATACACGAGATACCAATGCTTAAAAAATTGAAACTGAGCCTACTACTTTTATGTTTACCATTTGCAGCCCTTGCTGCACAGTTTGAAGCCGATGACCAGTATACTGTTATTGATGTAGAAAAAAGCGCAGAGCCGCAAGTAACCGAATTTTTCTCGTTTTACTGTCCGCATTGTTTTAAATTTGAGCCTGTTGCACAGGCAATTGAAAAAAGCCTACCTGAGGGCACTGAATTTATAAAAAATCACGTTAACTTTTTAGGCGGTGTATCACCACAGGCGCAAAGTAACTTAAGCTACGCCTACTTAATCGGTAAAAAGCACGGTCAAGCACAAAGTATCAGCGACCAAATTTTTAAAAGTATTCATGTACAGCGCGCACCTTTAACGCAAATGAAAGACGTTAAAAAGTTGCTTGAAGTTAATGGTATCGATAGTGCAACGTTTGATAAAGACATTGCCAGCATGCCAATTATTTCAGCTGAGCGTGCAATGCAAGATAAACAAAACAAATATTCAAAACTAGGTGCGCTAACCGGTGTGCCTACCTTTATCGTAAACGATAAATATAAAATAAACATTAACACCATTAATAACCAGCAAGAACTGAATGAGTTAGTTGCTTTTTTACTAACACTTTAATCTCGGAGAACAATAACAATGATCAAATTAGTTAAAGCAGGTCTACTTGCATTACTACTACCTATGGCTGCGAGCAGTGTAGCCGCCACTTATGAAGAGGGCGTGCATTACGATGTAGTGGCAGAGCGTGCGACTAAAAAGCCAGAAGTAAAAGAGTTTTTCTCATTTTATTGCCCTGCTTGTAATAACATGGAAGCGTTAATTGGTGAGTTTAAGCCAAAGCTAGACAAAGACGTTAAATTTAAAAAGAGCCATGTTGATTTTGTCGGTGTTCGCGATCCAGAAAACCAACAAATGATGAGCCAAGCGCTGGCCACTGCGGAAGTACTTCCACAAAAAGATAAAATTGTTGCGGCTATTTTTAATCACATTCACACTAAGCGCGCTAAATTTAACGAGCTTGCAGATGTAAAAGATGTGTTTGTAGCGCAGGGTGTTGATGGCGATAAGTTTGATAAACTATACAAAAGCTTCTCGGTACGTACATTAAGCTCTAAAATGAAGCGTGACCAAAATTACTTTAAAGAAAAAGGCGCGCTACGTGGCGTACCAACCTTTATCGTAAATGGTAAATACAAATTAAATCTAGGCCGTGAGTCTGGTATTACCGCGCCAGAAGATATTAGTAAATTAATTAACTATTTAGCGAACAAGTAAGGTTTGCTAAAACAAAAAAGCTCCGTAAGGAGCTTTTTTTGTTTATAGGGATATAGCAATGGAAAAAATATTAATATCGAGTTGTTTATTTGGCTTACCTGTTCGATACGATGGTAAAAGCCAAGCATTATCGCACCCGCAAATTAATGTATGGCGTAAAGAAAATAGGTTAGTTATGTTTTGTCCTGAGGTGGCTGGTGGATTGCCAACACCTAGAGCATCAGCAGAGATAAAACAAGGGAGAGTCGTAACGAGCACTTATGAGGATGTAACTAAAGAATTTAAATCAGGTGCAGCTAAAGCCCTAGACTTATGTAATGAGCATGCAATTCGTTTTGCTTTACTTAAAGAGTCGAGCCCTTCGTGTGGTAGAAATACAATTTACGATGGTAGCCATAGTGGGGTAAAAGTACAGGGCATGGGCATGACTGCTAAGTTGCTGATGGAGCATCAAATTGAAGTGTTTAGTGAAAATCAAATACCAGCACTTATAAAGGTGCTGGCATTATAATATTAACTCACTATTTTCTTTGTAAGAAAACACCCGATTCTATGTGATGCGTATAAGGGAACTGATCAAATATCGCAAAGCGCTTAACATTATGAGTACGGGTTAAGTGATCTAAATCGCGCTCAAGCGTTTCTGGGTTGCACGATATATAAATAATGTTCTCGTAGTTGGCTACTAAGTCACAGGTAAGGGTATCCATACCTGCGCGTGGAGGGTCGACTAAAATAGTTTGGCAATCGTAACTTTTTAAATCTATCCCCTCTAAACGCGAAAAGGTACGTTCGCCATTCATTGCCTGGGTAAACTCTTCACTCGACATACGAATTATATCTAAGTTATCTACCTTATTTTTAGCAATGTTGTATTGCGCTGAATGCACAGAAGACTTAGATATTTCAGTAGCCAATACGCGATTAAACGAACCCGCCAATGCAATAGAGAAATTACCATTACCACAGTAAAGTTCCAGCAGGTCATTACTCAGTGGTTTACATAAGTCTTGTGCCCACTCCAGCATTTTTATATTCACTTTAGCATTAGGCTGCGTAAAGCTATTTTCTACTTGTTGATAAATAAGCTCCTGGCCGTTTACGGTTAAACGCTCAGTAACAAAATCATTGCCTAGTACTTCTTTTTGTTTGCGCGCACGACCAATAAAGTCAATATTGTATTTGCTGCTCAGTTTTTCTTTCAGGGCTTTTATTTCAGTTAGCCACTGCTCATCGAGTGGTTTGTGATAAAGCAAGCTTACTAAAATCTCGCCACTTAATGACGATAAATAATCGATTTGAAACAGCTTACGACGTAATACTTCACACGACTTTAAATTATCAATCATCACCTGCATAACTTCACCAACTAATGGCGCGGCAGGGTCAAAGGTGTCGACGCGAATTTTTTCTTTCGTGGCCTGATCAAACATAATATGAAATAGATCATCCCCATCGTGCCATACTCTAAATTCAGCACGTTGGCGGTAGTTAATTGGCTCTGAGCTAAACACCTCTAACGCTTGCACACCAAATCGCTTAAATTGCGACGTAATACGCTGCTCTTTTTCATTTAGCTGCGTATCGTACTGTGTGGTATCTATTTTAATCACTGCCATTAATGCTACTACCTTATCTATGAGATCTATTTATCGGCGCTATTGTAGGGAGCGAGCAGTATTTGTCTAGTTTTGCTGATAATAAAGTTGCTGTTTTTTTAAACATGCACTTTAGTTTTGTCACTATTAGCCGATAATAAGCTAAGTACGTAACGGAGGTGGATCATGAAAATCGGTAATTATGGCTATACGCCAAACAACAACGTAAACAAATTCAATAATAAAGAGGCGCTACAGCAGCCAACAATCCAATCTCCGCAAGAAAGTTCATTACAGCGAGGCAGAGAACTTGCTGCAAAAGTGCTTGGCGACAAAATGGCAGAGCAGCTAGGTTTACCTGTTGAGCAAAAACAAGCCGATAAACCTTTATTCGATTTTGATGAAATAGTAAAAAATGTACTCGACTTTGTATCTGGCGCAGTTAATAAAGCCAAAGCCAATGGTGCCGATGACGATAAATTAAAAAATATGTTAGATGATGCGCGCTCAGGTGTTCAAACCGGTATAGACGAAGCGGTTGATGAACTAAAAGGCACCGGTGTATTTAACGAAGAAATGCAAGAGGGCATCGACAAGTCAAAAGAAGGCATTTTTGAGGGGCTTGATGAGTTTGAGCAAACCCTATTTAACCCACAAGCGGCCAGTGTTAGCGTAAGCCAAGCACAATATGTAAGCATGAGCAGCAATGCCGAGTATAAGTTTACAACAGCCGAAGGTGATGAGGTCAGTATTAGCTTTGCTGATGCATATGAGTCTCAAACAGCGAGCGGGTATCAACAAAGCAATAACAGCGAATCGTTTGCCAGCTCGTCGTCGCAATCTCGAGAGCTGTCTTTTTCAATGTCAGTTAATGGTGATTTAAACGAACAAGAGCAAGATGCCATTAATGCCATGATGGAAGAGCTACAAGGTGTAAGTAAAACATTCTTTAGCGGTGATTTGGATGAAGCATTTGAAAAAGCACAAGAGCTGAGCTTAGGCAGTGAGCAACTTGTTGCATTTTCAATGGATCTTCGCCAAACGAAAACAGTCGCTACCGTTAAAAGTTATGAGCAATATCAGCCAAACCCATCAAAAGAGGTAGCCGATGCGATCGCGCCTTTTAATGACGATCTAAAAAATGCATTTGATAAAGCATCGCAACTAGGCCTACAAGATCAGCTTGCCGGTATTATAGAGTGGCTAAACCAAGATCAAGCAGCGGTCGATCAGCTAGTTGATTACACACAGGCAATGTTTGAAAACTTAAACCAATTAAATTCAGCGGGCGATGCACTCGACGCGCTAAAGTCTGAGCAAAGCTAAACTGCTTTCTTTTATAAGTACCTCATGGCAAACTGCCGTTCTCAATAAACAGTAGGAACCAAAGTTTGTCAGCCCACATAATGGTATTTGATTCAGGTATAGGTGGCACCACCGTGCTTGAGCATATTCAAAAGCGTATTCCAGATGCACAGTACAGCTACTTTATGGATAATGCGTTACTCCCTTATGGCGCGCAAACCCAGCAAACTATTATAGGGCGTTTATGCTCACTCATTTATTTTATTGAGCACAACGCGCTTGGTGTCGACCTTATTGTTATAGCCTGCAATACGGCCTCTACATCAGCCTTAAGTGAAGTACGCAAAATTACATCAATACCTATTGTCGGCGTAGTGCCAGCAATAAAGCCTGCTGCTGAAGTAACTCGCACAAAGCACATCGGCTTATTGGCAACCCCCGCCACAGTTGCAAGTCCCTATACTCATACATTAATAAAAGAGCATGCCAGCAACGTAACAGTGAGCTTATATAACAGTGTTGAGCTGGTGGCATTGGCAGAGCAGTTATTTTTCACTCAGCAGCTAGATACACTCAAACTGCACAAAGAGCTTACGCGTTTGCGCATTAACTCAGATATAGATGTACTTGTACTAGGCTGCACACATTTCCCAATTCTTAGCGATGCTATACAAGCGTACTTTAATAACGCAGTGCAATTACTCGATTCAGGCGCGGCCATTGCTAGCAGAGTAAACTACCTACTAGAGCAGCATAACTTTGGAAATAAATTTACAGACAAAAAAAAGCCGCTGCAATATTATGCAACGGCTGATGTTTTGAGTAATAAGCTAGCTATAAAGCACGTTACACTGATTGATCCGTCTCAGTGCGTAAAGAGCTAGAATTATCTTCTTGTTTTTGTTTTGCCTCACGTACTTTTAAAGTACGCTGTTGAAACTCACTATCGTTTAACTTAGCAATTGCATTGTCTGCATCTGCCTGTGCCATTTCAACAAAACCAAAGCCACGACGTTTGCCAGTATTTTTATCCTTTAATAGGCGCACGTTGAAAACTTTACCTTGTTCTTCAAACAAAGCGCGAACAACACCTTCATTTGCACGATAAGGAAGATTACCAACATAAAGTGTTTTTGTTTTAACTTCAGCTTCTTCACCACCTTCCGATGATATTGCAGCAATAGCAATCCCACCAATTAATAAACCAGCACCAAATAGCAATGCTGGGCTTAAAGCTAAGCTGCCTAAAGCAAACTCAACAATAACAAAACCAACTACAGCAAGAATAACAGAGAAGATAAAAGATTTTTGATCGGGTAATTTCATTTTAGATCTACCAATAAACAGGAAATAAACATTAATTTAACATTGTGAACTTGCTATCTTAACGTCTTAAACGAACATAGCAATGAAATTTATATTAAATAATAAAAATCAGTATAAAAAAGCATCATCTTAGCCAGTGATTTAGCTAGTTTTACACTGTTTTGCTCTATTTTTGTTCGAACAGTAAAAAGATCTAAAAAAAGGGTTGATCTGTTTTCGG
>NZ_DJHW01000098.1:0-18326 GCF_002433295.1 Pseudoalteromonas sp. UBA6610
CGTCACAAAAAAGTTTTAAAGCAAGCTAAAGGTTACTACGGAGCACGTTCACGTGTTTACCGCGTAGCTTTCCAGGCAGTTACTAAAGCGGGTCAATACGCTTACCGTGACCGTCGTGCTAAGAAACGTACTTTCCGTCAATTATGGATTGCACGTATCAATGCAGCTTCACGTCAAAATGGTCTGTCTTACAGCCGTTTTATCAATGGTCTTAAAAAGACTTCTGTAGAAATCGATCGTAAGATCCTTGCAGATATCGCTGTTTACGACCAAGTTGCATTTGCAGCGCTTGTTGAAAAAGCAAAAGAAGGCCTAGCGGCAGCTTAAGCTTTTTTAAATAAGTAATAAAGAGGAGCCCTAGGCTCCTTTTTTTGTGCCTATAATTAAAGACTCGCCTAATAATATTCTCCCGCAATAATACTTTCTTAATTTTAGGCTAAATATGTCGCTATATGCGTTAAAAAACTCTCGTTTAGAACAACTAATTAGCGAAGTTTTTACTACTATTAACATGTTTATTCATTCTCAAAATAGATAACTTAATTAAGCGGATTGGTATAAACAACGAATTTTTTGCTAAGCTTCCGATACTTTTCCCCAGCCTTAAAATTAACTACTTTAATAATCACTTTATTAAGTGCATGGGTATAAACGGGCTTTCTTTTTTGTTGAATCACCGCACTTTTATAATATCGCTATGTTTACTTGGTATAATTTATTTTATTATAGCGTTTGTTAGAGAAAACTATGTTTGCAAGCCTGTTATTTTTATCTGCAATTGTGGCAGATAACAGTCATTTACCGCCTCTTATTCCTTGGCAAGGTGATAGCGTTTCGTTATTACAGCAGCAAGGGCCGTTAACCACTGATTTTGAGTTATCTCAGGGCAAAGCCTCGCCAAACTATGCCGATACTATGGCGTTTGTAGATAGGCTTGTAGCGGCAAACCCCACGCAGTTTCAGTCTCAAATAATAGGCTACAGTAATAGTAATCGCGCTATTAAAATGGTGGTTGCCAGTGAACAAGGTTTTTTTGAAGCAGGGCAAATGGCCAACAGCACTAAGCCCACCGTTTTTATCCAAGCCGGTATTCATGCAGGTGAGATAGATGGTAAAGACGCCATGTTTATGTTGCTGCGCGATATTGCAACAGGTAAGCGCCGTGATATTTTAAAAAAGGTAAACATACTTTTTATTCCTATTTTAAACGTAGATGGGCATGAACGCAGCAGCGCATTTAATCGCATAAACCAGCGCGGCCCTGAAAAAATGGGCTTTAGAACCAATGCAAATAATCTAAACCTTAATCGCGATTTCACTAAATTAGATACACCAGAGGTGAGAAGTGTTTTAAAGGTTATTAATGATTACAACCCAAACCTATACATTGATGTGCATGTTACCGATGGCGCCGATTATCAGTACGATGTGACCTATGGTTATAACCCTGTATTTGCAAGCGAATCGCCTGCTATATCTGATGCGTTAGATCAGTATATAAAGCCGGTTATTGACGAAACATTACAAAAGCAAGGGCATATACCTGGGCCATTGGTATTTGTTATGGATAAACGCGACTTTAAAAAAGGCCTTGCAGGTTGGGTGGCTACACCGCGTTTTTCAAACGGGTGGGGCGATTTAAAATCATTACCAACAATTTTAGTCGAAAACCATTCTTTAAAACCTTATCAACAACGCGTATTAGGCACCTATGTATTTTTAGATGGGGCAATAAACGCGCTTTCTCAGTACAGTCATGAGCTTTCGAACGCCGTTAAAAAAGAGCAAGAATTTGTACCTGAGAAACTAATTGTTAAACGAGGTTATGCTAAACAAGCAGACACGATTAGTGAGTTTAAAGGGGTAGAATACACATCAAGTGTAAGTGCGCTTTCGGGGCAAACTGAGGTTAAATATTTAGGTAAAGCCTATACCTACACTGACTTACCGATTTATTGGCAAAAAGAGGTTGAACGAGTTGTTGATGTGCCTGAAGCGTTTTTTGTTCCGCCTGTATATAGCGATATAATAGAAAAGCTTAAGTTACATGGGGTGTCAGTAAACAAACTTAAAGGCGCGAATACGCAACCTTTAAAGCTTGCCAAAGTACTTGATTACTCGTTTGATAAAGCCCCATTTGAAGGGCGCTTTAGAGTCTCTGCAAGTTTTGATTATGTACCAGCAATAAATGTAGATTTAGACGGATGGTATCAAGTAAATACGCAGCAAAAAGCAGGGGAGTTAGCGGTTCATTTATTACACCCAGAGGCTCCTGATTCATTTTTTGCGTGGGGTGAGTTTAATACAATTTTTCAACGAACAGAGTACATGGAAAACTACGCGTTAATCCCTTACGCAAGGAAAATGCTTAAAGACAACCCAAAACTTGCTCTCGAGTTTGATAAAAAACTTCAAGATAAAGCATTTGCGCAAGATGCCAATGCACGTTTGCACTGGTTATATTCACACACGCCATTTTATGACGAAGCGTATTTGAAATACCCAATTTTAATGTCGTATGAGCAAGTAGCCGTTATTCCCGATCAAAAAGATAAAGAAATTTAATATGCACGTTATTACGATACCCGTGACTGCTTTTTCTCAAAATTGCAGAATAATTAGCTGTACAGAAACAAGGCAAGCTGTGGTGATAGACCCAGGTGGTGATGCGCAAAAAATTATAGCCACGCTTAATGAGCACAAATTAGTACTGAGCGCTATTTGGCTTACGCACGGGCATTTAGACCACGTAGGTGCGGCTGATGAATTACGGTCACACTACAATGTGCAAATTATTGGCCCGCAAAAAGATGAGTCATTTTGGTTTGATAACCTGCCTATGCAAGCACAAATGTTTGGTTTTGCAGCTATTGATGCTTTTTACCCTGATATTTGGCTTAATCATAATGATGTATTAACGCTTGGCAAACTTAGCTTTAGTGTTAAGCATTGCCCTGGGCACACACCGGGTCATATTGTGTTTTATGAGCCTGATCAGCAATGCGTTATTGTTGGCGATGTTATTTTTAAAGGTGCTGTAGGGCGTACAGATTTCCCTAAAGGCAATACAAAGCAGCTCATTGAGTCTATTAGAAGCCATATTTTAACACTTGATGACAACACGCGTATTTTAGCTGGCCATGGTGAAGATACCACTGTAGGCCACGAAAAACGCACTAATCCATTTGTAAGTGGCCAATTTGGTTAATTAAAATCCATGAAAATGCAAAATTATTGCAGACGGAATTTTAAATTGGCTGTATAATTTAACCAGTTTATTAGATAAATAAGAAATAAAATGTCTCTAAATCACGTAGATCGCCAAATTTTGGCACTTTTACAACAGGACGCAAGTCTTTCAACTGCTGAAATTGCAGACAAAGTAGGCTTATCTCAATCACCTTGTTGGCGACGCATTGCAAAGCTTGAACAAGATGGCTATATCAAAAGTAAAGTTGCGCTTTTAGATGAGAAAAAGCTTGGTTTTGACATGCTTGTATACGCACATGTGCGCTTATCAAATCATGGCAAGAAAAACTTAGCTGAATTTGAAAAGCTAATCATGAGCTATGACGAAGTGACAGAATGTTACACAATGGCCGGCACCATGGACTTTATGCTGCGTATAATCTCACAAGGTATAGAAGGCTATGAGCACTTTGTACGTGACAATTTACTCAGTTTAGAATACGTTCAAGAGGTACACTCTAACGTAACCATGACATGTGTAAAACGCAGTACATCTCTTCCTCTATAAAATAAACGACACAAAGTTAAGCTATACTAAGAAAGCTAATAACGGTGTGTGCGAATTGTTAAATGAGCGCTAATTTGGTAACATTTAGCGCTTTTTCGATCCTAACCTAATAACCCCCTGAGGAACTCAATGTTTAACTTACTCAGCAAAGCGCCTAGCTCTGCTAAAAACGATATTTTATCTGGCTTAACTGTAGCACTTGCTTTAGTTCCAGAAGCTGTTGCGTTTGCTTTTGTAGCAAATGTCGAACCTTTAGTTGGTCTCTACGCCGCGTTTATCGTTGGTTTAATTACGGCTATTTTTGGTGGCCGCCCTGGTATGATTTCGGGCGCAACCGGTGCATTAGCTGTTGTAATGGTAAGTTTGGTACTTGATCACGGTGTTGAGTATTTATTTGCCACGGTGTTGCTGATGGGAATACTGCAAATACTCGCGGGGATATTTAAGCTCGGTAAGTTTATTCGCATGGTCCCTCATCCTGTTATGCTCGGCTTTGTAAATGGATTAGCGATAGTAATATTTTTAGCGCAACTTGGGCAGTTTAAAGTGCCAGATGGCGCAGGTGGCCAGCAATGGATGACAGGTAACCCGCTTTACATCATGTTAGGTTTAGTTGCATTAACCATGGCTATCATTCACTTTTTACCTAAGCTCACCACTGCAGTGCCTTCTTCTTTAGTGGCTATTGTAACGGTAACCGCGTTAGTAATAGGCCTTGATTTAGACTCGCGCACTGTACTTGATTTCCTAAAAGGGATGACAGGTAATGAAGCGGCTACCATTGCTGGCGGCTTACCTGAATTTCACATTCCTATGGTCCCATTTACCCTGGAAACTTTTTATATAATTTTTCCGTATGCATTAATTTTAGCGGCTATTGGTTTAATTGAGTCGTTATTAACGCTTAGCTTGATTGATGAAATTACCGAAACCCGTGGCCACTCAAATAAAGAGTGTATTGGCCAAGGTGCTGCTAATGTAACCTGTGGCTTTTTTGGCGCAATGGGTGGCTGTGCCATGATTGGGCAATCAATGATCAATATTAATTCGGGTGGGCGCTCGCGCTTGTCGGGTATAAGTGCTGCACTAATGCTGCTTGCATTTATTATATTTGCTTCAAGTTTAATTGAAATGATCCCACTGGCTGCGCTTGTAGGTGTTATGTTTATGGTTGTACTTGGTACGTTTGAATGGGCAAGCTTTAAAATGATGAAGCGTGTACCACTGTCTGATGCCTTTGTAATTGTATTGGTATCTGGCGTAACCGTAGTAACCGATTTAGCGATTGCCGTGTGTGTGGGTGTTATTGTTTCTGCCTTGGTATTTGCTTGGAATCATGCAAAACATATCTACACAACTAATTACATTGATGAGCAAGGTGCTAAAGTTTACGAGCTTCACGGTCCGCTATTTTTTGGCTCAGTTAAAAACTTTTCTGAGTTATTCGATGTTAAAAACGACCCTAAAGATGTAATTATTGAATTTGAACACAGCCGTGTTGCGGATCACAGTGCCATAGAAGCCATCGACAGCTTAGCTGATAAGTACACTAAAGCAGGTAAACAGCTTCACTTACGTCATTTAAGTAAAGACTGTAAGCAGCTGTTACACAAAGCGCGTGACTTAGTTGAGGTAAACGTAATTGAAGACCCAACTTATAAAGTGGCGTCAGATAAACTTGCCTAGTTTATAAGGTGGCTTTGCCCATACGAGCTGATTGAATCGGCATTTTAAAAGCGAAAGGTTAAAGCCTTTCGCTTTTTTATTGGCTTAACTTTGCGGTAAGGCTCTTAAAAATTAAGACAGTTGGTACTGCTAACACTTTGTAATAATCGATATAATAACCAAACCAGTGGTTAAATTAGCTAACGTAATTTTAACTTATTGGCTAACTTATACGGAGTTGTATTTTATTTTGAATTGGCAATCTTTAGTTGATAACAGGCAACGCTTTTTTTGGCTATTGCAAATTGCAGGCTGGATTGGTTATGCGCTTGTAAATTATATCGGCTCTAAAGTATTTGAAATGCGTGATATTTACGTGTTCGTTATATTATTAAATGCCTATGCGGGCTGTTTAATGACAGTCCCACTTCGTTATATTTACAGAAAAACTTGGAATGCATCGCCGTGGATATTAATGGTGGTTGTATTTGGCGCCTCGTACATTACAGGTACATTGTGGGCAATTGTGCAAAAATTTAATTTATGGGAAATATACCGCCATGGTTATCGCCCAGAAGATTGGTTTTACTATTTACAGCATGGCTTAGATTCTGTTTACATAATTTTATGTTGGAGTGGCTTATACTTTGGCATAAAGTATTATCAGCTATTACAAAGTGAGCGACAAAAAGCGCTTAAAGCAACTACAATGGCCCATGAAGCGCAATTAAAAATGCTCAGATATCAACTTAACCCGCATTTTTTATTTAATACGCTTAATGCTATTTCTACATTAGTTTTGGTAAAAGAAAACAAAGATGCTAACTTAATGGTGGCAAGGTTAAGCGACTTTTTGCGTTATACACTAAATACCGATCCCATTAAAAAAGTGCCTTTAGAGCAAGAGCTACACGCATTAATGCTGTATTTAGAAATAGAGCGGGTTAGATTTGATGAGCGCTTAAAAGTAAATGTAGATGTAAGCGAGCAAGCAAAAGAGGCACTTGTGCCAAGCTTAATTTTGCAACCGATAATTGAAAACGCAATTAAATACGCCATTGCGCATATGTCACAAGGCGGTGTGATAGACATAAAAGCACAGGTTTTTGCCAACGAGCTACTACTTGAAGTAGGTGATAATGGCCCCGGTACCGAACTAATAGACGGACAACTTGTAAATGCACAAGGGGTAGGGGTGGCAAATACCAAAGACAGATTAAAAACGCTCTATGAAAATAATTATTCGTTTGTATTATCACATAATACGCCAAGTGGATTGAAAGTTAATCTGCGAGTACCGTTTGAGAAGGCTGTGAAGAAATGACTAAAATTAAAACCATCATTGTTGATGATGAACCATTAGCAAGAAAGGGCTTAGCAGTAAGACTTGAAGAATATACTGATATAGAAGTAATTAAACTGTGTAGTTCAGGCTCTGATGCAATAGAAGCATGTAAAGAGCACCCAATAGACTTAGTTTTTTTAGATATACAAATGCCAGGAATGAATGGCTTTGAAGTTGCCCGTGCCTTAAGCGAAAGCACTAAAGCGTTACCCGCGATTGTGTTTGTTACTGCATTTGATCAATTTGCAGTAAAGGCATTTGAAATACATGCTTTGGATTACATTTTAAAACCCGTTGACGATAACAGACTAAAACAGGCGGTAGAAAAAGTGCATAGTTACTTAAAAACACAGCAAGACAACGCCCATAAGAAAAAACTAGCGAGTTTTGTTGCCGGTATTACAGGTAATAACTGTGAAGAAATACTTAAAAAATTAGCCACAGGCGATACCCTAACCGACAAACGTTACCCAGAATCACTGGCGGTAAAAGAGCAGGGTGAAATTATTCGTGTCCCGGTTGCGACAATTCAGTGGGTTGATGCCGCCGGCGATTATATGTGTTTACATTGCCAAGATGGGCAAACACATATTTTGCGCAAAACAATGAAAGAGCTTGAGCAAGAGCTCGACCCACATTTGTTTGTGCGCGTTCACCGCAGTGCAATTGTAAATACAAAACAAATAAGCAAGCTGGTTACACAAGTAAGCGGTGAGTATTTATTAGTGCTTGAAAACGGACAAGAGCTTAAAGTAAGCCGAAGCTACCGTGATAAAGTAAAAGCAGCGCTAGCCAGCTAGTTTGATATTTTACAGGCATAAAAAATGCGAGCTTAGCTCGCATTTTTTATATAAGGCAGAAATTACGCTACAGTTACAATTTTCATTGTGTTCGTTGCGCCCACAGTTTCCATAGAGTCACCGTGAGTAATAATTACTGTATCGCCAGAGTGTAATGAACCTTGTGCTACAAGGGTATCAAGTGCGGCTTTAACCATTCCGTCTTTTTCAGTTTTTGTAGAATCAAAAAACACAGGGTAAACACCACGATAAAGCGCTGTTTGGCCTAGCGTGCTTGCATGGCGTGAAAGCGAGTAAATAGGTAAACCAGAGCTGATACGCGACATAAGTTTAGCGGTGCTACCTGACTCAGTTAAGGTAACAATGGCTTTAACCGAATCTAAGTGGTTAGCAGCGTACATGGCTGAAAGCGCGATAGATTCTGCATTGTTAGAAAAACGGCTGTCTAAACGGTGCTTAGATACATGGGTTTCTTTTTGCGATTCTGCACCTAAACAAACACGTGCCATTGTAGCGACCGTTTCTTCAGGGTAATCACCGGCAGCGGTTTCTGCTGAAAGCATAACTGCATCAGTACCATCAAGTACCGCGTTTGCCACATCCATAACTTCTGCGCGTGTTGGCATTGGGTTATCGATCATCGATTCCATCATTTGTGTTGCGGTTACAACAGTACGGTTTAATGAACGAGCGCGACGAATAATGAGTTTTTGTTTACCCATAAGCGCAGCATCACCAATTTCAACACCTAAATCGCCACGAGCAACCATTACAGCGTCTGATGCTAAAACAATGTCATCTACGGCTTCTTGTGTTTCTACGGCTTCTGCACGTTCAATTTTTGCAAGTAGTTGTGCTTTAGAGCCTGCAGCTTCTGCTAAAGAGCGTACATAACGCATATCATCGCCACTGCGTGGGAATGATACTGCAATGTAATCAACATCTATTTCAGCGGCAGTGATTAAATCTTCTTTGTCTTTTTCTGTAAACGCAGGGGCTGTTAAACCACCGCCTAAACGGTTAATGCCTTTATTATTTGATAATACACCACCTACCGTAACCGAGCAGTGCACTAAGTGACCTTCTACTTGCTCAACGGTTAGTTGAATAAGGCCATCGTTTAATAGTAATAAATCGCCAGGGCTTACATCTTGTGGTAGTTCTTTGTAATCAATACCTACCGCGTTTACGTCGCCTTCACCTTTTTCCATTTTTGCATCTAGGGTGAATTTAGCGCCTACTTCAAGGTTTACTTTACCTTTTTTAAACGTTGAAACACGAATTTTAGGACCTTGAAGGTCTGCAAGGATAGCAACATGTTTACCTAATTTTGTGGCTATCTCGCGTACAGCTTGTGCACGGTCTTTATGATCTTGTGCAACACCATGTGAGAAGTTTAAACGTACTACATTAGCGCCAGCGCGAATAATTTTTTCTAGATTGTTATCTCGATCTGTTGCAGGCCCAAGTGTAGCGACTATTTTTGTGCGTCTTAGCATCAAATTCTCCTGTGTGCTTAGATGTGTAAGCAGGTTGACGGTTATTTTGTGACTTCAAAATACTTATAACTTATGTATAAACATTTTTAGTTATAGGCAAACTAGTTAGTATTGCCACTATTTTATACAAAACGAATATGTCATCATTATGACACCGGTGTCAAAATCCGTCAATGATCTTAAATTCAAAATACGCAGAGTATTTGTAACCGCACAGCCCTTATATTTGATACAATTGCAGTGCTTTTTAATAGCGTAATAAAAAAGCATGCTGTATTAGCTCAACGTTCGCATTTTATGACGGTATGAGTATAATGCACGCGGTATTATTTAATGAATTACTTAGTTTACTAACCAAATAGTTGTTACCGAGGAGGACACTAAATGCAAGTTGCATTAGTCGGGTTAGGCGTTATGGGCAAAAATATTGCCTTAAACATGATTGAAAAAGGCATAACGTTAGTCGCATATGATAAAAACCCACATGCGGGTGAAGAGTTATTAAGTTGTGCTAAATCGCAAGGCATGGCCGATAGACTTCATATTGTTTCTGATTTAGGAGACATGGTAAGG
Organism: Pseudoalteromonas sp. UBA6610; assembly: GCF_002433295.1. Lineage (NCBI taxonomy): Bacteria > Pseudomonadati > Pseudomonadota > Gammaproteobacteria > Alteromonadales > Pseudoalteromonadaceae > Pseudoalteromonas > Pseudoalteromonas sp. UBA6610. The sequence continues at coordinate 9,640 of NZ_DJHW01000098.1, forward strand.
CGTTTAGAAGCACCTCGCTCTATTTTATTATTAGTGCCTGCAGGCGAACTGGTTGATGCTGTGTGTAATGAGCTTGTTGAAGCTGGCGTACAGTGTAACGATATGATTGTAGATTGTGGTAACAGTAACTACAAAGACGGCATTAATCGTAAACTTAAGTATCAAAACAAATTTGAATTTGCCACCATGGGTATTTCTGGCGGTGCCGAAGGCGCTCGTCATGGTCCTGCAATGATGGCAAGTGGCTCAGAAGGCGGTTGGGAGCGTATCGAACCGTGGTTTGAAAAAGTAGCCGCTAGCTACAATGGCGAGTCGTGTTTTGCACGCGTTGGTCAATCGGCCAGTGGCCATTTTGTAAAAATGGTTCACAACGGCATTGAATACGCAATTATGCAGCTTATTGCTGAAGTGTATCAACTACTTCGTATTGGCACAGGTCGCTCACCAAAAGAAGTGGCTGAAATTTTTGATGACTGGTCTACCGGTCACTTAAATAGCTACTTACTTGCTATTTCTAGCCATATTTTATCTCTTGAAAACACCAAGCAAGAGCCGCTTGTTGATTTAATCGATAACAAAGTAGGCGCAAAAGGCACAGGCCTGTGGACTGCGCAAAATGCACTTGAACTGGGTATTGCTGTTCCTTCATTGGTTGCTGCGGTGCAAGCTCGCCACTTAACCAATGTATGTGACACCACCGCTGCACAAGAAATGACGTATGCCGCTAAAGCTACAAACAAGGTTGATATTGACCTTGAAGAGCTAAAAGATGCATTTACATTGGCGAGTTTATTAGCGTATCGCCAAGGTTTAGCGTTAATTAAAGGGGCTTCTCGTACCCATCAGTGGAAAGTAGACTTGTCTAAAACACTGCAAACATGGCGTGCGGGTTGTATTATTCGTGCTGACTACCTAGATAGCGTAGCGCAAGGCGTAGAGTACATTGATACGCTTGAAAAAGAATCTAATGCGCTTCGCAAAGTAACTGGGCAAGCTGTAATGACTGGCTTAGCGTTCCCTGTACTTGCATCAACACAAACGTATTTAGCCACATTAACCACACCAAGTAATGGGCATTTAGTACAAGCTCAGCGTGATTACTTTGGCGAGCATGGTATTAAAACTCACTCAGGTGAAGTGTGCCACTTAACTGATTTAGTGGGTATAGACGCAAAAGTAAGATAATTACCGCGTTTATAAATTAATAAAGGCACGCTATTTAGCGTGCCTTTTGCGTTTTGGTCACTAAATTTAGCGACTTAATTCACCGCGTAAATTGTCTTGCATTAAATGGCGAATCGTTTCAATTTCTAGGTTTTGGCTAAACAAATAATGCAGCTTTGTTAAACACGCCTCTAGTGTCATATCGTAGCCACTTATTACACCAATATTTAATAACGCGTTACCCGTAGCGTAACCACCCATATTTACATGGCCTTTTAAACACTGCGTTAAATTAACAATAACCATGCCGCGTTTACTTGCCTCACTTAGCACGTCTAAAAAGTCAGGGTCTTGTGGGGCATTACCTACGCCAAAGCTAAGCAATACCAGTGCTTTTATATTGTCATTCACCAAACTTTTAACCACGTCTTTACTAATGCCTGGGTATAAATAAAGTACACCAATTGGTTGAGGTGTAATGGTGGTTACCTGTAGTTCGTTTTCTACATAAGGACTTAGCTGACCTTTAATTAGCTGAATATTAATTCCAGATAACGCTAAAGGCTCTAGGTTAGGAGATGCAAAAGCATTAAAACCATCGGCATGTGCTTTCGTGGCTCGGTTACCTCTAAATAATTGGTTATTAAAAAATAAGCTCACTTCAGCAATAGGGTAATTAGCCGCTAAAAACATGGCGTTTAATAAGTTAACTTGGCCGTCAGAGCGTAATTGCGATAAAGGAATTTGTGAGCCAGTAACAATAACGGGTTTAGTTAAGTTTTCGAACATGAACGACAGGGCCGAGGCCGTGTAAGCCATTGTATCGGTGCCATGAAGTACCACAAAACCATCGTAATCGTGGTATTTGCTTTTAATGTCATCAGCTATTAGTTGCCAATGCGCTGGCGACATATCTGATGAATCGATTAAAGGGCAGTACTCGTGAATATCAAAAAGGGGCATTTCTTCACGGTTAAATTCTGCGTTATTAACCACTGTTTCTGTTAAAAAACCTTCAGCCGGAATGTAGCCACGGCTCGATTTTTTCATACCTATGGTACCGCCAGTGTATGCGATATAAATGCGTTTACGTTTCATAAAAAAAGCCCAGTAAAAAAACTGGGCTTAGTATAACGTTAAGTTGTTTTAAATACAGCTGCTTGAGTAAATACGTGCACTTTTATTGTGCAACGCTACACTCTAAACAACGTGCGTATACACCCTGCGGATCGTTATAATCTTTCAGATCAGCTACTTCACTACTTAGGCGCTTTATCACCGTATTAATATTAGCTTGAGTGGCTAAAACAGAGGCTGTATCTGTATTTAAGCCAAGCATAGATTTAACGGATGCACTGCCAAAAATATCTTGTAGCATTTTTTCTTGCGGGCTTAGATCTTGCTTAATTGTTTTCACTTCGTAGTGATTAAGTTTGGCAAGCGCCGCTGCAGCATCAATCGCATCTTGTTTATCACCAAGCTTATCAACTAGGCCAAGCTCTTGTGCTTGTGAAGCAATCCACACACGCCCTTGTGCAATTTTATCAACTTGCTCTGGTGTCATATTGCGCGCATCAGCAACCACATCTATAAAGCGGCTATAAGCTTCTTCAACACTCATTTGAATAACTTGCGCCATTTTTTCATTAAGCGGGCGAGTAATAGAAAATCCAGCCATTTCTGACGTTGCAACACCATCTGAGTACACACCAATTTCAGATAAAGTATCTTCAAAAGTCATAAATGTACCAAACACACCAATAGAACCGGTGATAGTACTTGGTGCTGCCCAAATTTCGTTAGCTGCTGAGGCAATCCAATAACCGCCAGATGCGGCAACTGAGCTCATTGATGCGATTACAGGTTTGCCTGCAGCTTTAAGTGCTAATACTTCAGCACGAATAACCTCAGAGGCAAACATGCTGCCGCCACCTGAATCAATACGTAAAACAACCGCTTTTACTTTATCATCAAGGCGTGCTTTGCGAAGTAATGCTGCGGTAGAATCGCCGCCAATTTCACCTGCTTTGCGCTCACCATCAACAATCGTACCTTTAGCAACAACTACAGCAACTTTTTCTGTAATTGGGTTATCAAATTCGATAGGGGGCTTAACTAAGCTTAAGTATTCACGAAAAGACACTTGCTTAAATGTTTTACCGTCTTCTTGTGCGCCAACTAAATCAATGAGTTGTTGGCGAATTTGCTGAGTTGTTTTAAGCGAGTCGACCCATTGATGGTCAAGTGCATATTTACCTGCATCGCCATTTGCCGCCTTCATTTTAGCAAGGTAAGCATCCATGGTTTCGTCAAAGTTAGATTCATCAAAAGGGCGTACCTCAGCAACATCTTGCTTATATTCGCTCCATAATGCACCAAGCCAAACTCGGTTTGCTTCTTTAGCAGCATCAGACATATCATTACGAATAAAAGGCTCTACCGCCGACTTAAACGTACCGACACGGAAAATATGCTGCGTTACTTTAAGTTTTTCTAGTGCTTCTTTAAAGTAAAGTGGATACATTCCATAGCCTTCAATGGCTACCGAACCATAAGGATGCATTGCAATTTCATCGGCATGGGATGCAATATAATATTGCGATTGAGTGTAATAGTAGCCCGATGCAATCACTTTTTTACCCGCTTGCTTAAAGGTATCTAACGATTTAGTAATACGCTTTAGCTTATTTAGGTGGGCTTTCGGCATTTCTTGCAAATCTAGTAAGATAACGCTGATGCGCTCGTCATTAGTGGCTTCATCAATCACTTTGACTACATCATCAAGTAAAATTTCACTAGGTGCTTCTGAATTAGACGTAGCATCGTTAATGGCTGCTTCGACAGGGTCTATATATGTTTTTTCTTCCACAATAGGCCCATTAAGATTAAGCCTAAGTACAGAGCCATCTTCTATTATTATTGTATCGTCATCGCTTGATAGCGACATAAAAAATACAACAACCAGTAATAAAAACAAAATGTTGAGTATTAAACGACGAGAAAAGTTTATTCCAGCCCAAATACCTCTAAATACCTTTGCTATCAAAATAGCTCCTTAATTTGGTACAGCTAATACATTAGTTCCATCTTAGCCTAGAATAAAAATAATTTTAACTGCTAAATCGTAACGAAGTGTTTATGAGGTTACATAAATATACGTTTTTAATAGTATTTTTAATTAAATGCAGGCACATATTGCTTATTACTTGCCATTAAAGCAGAATTAGCTAATGTATACAGGTTAGACCAGTTAACGGGGCACAGGATGTTAGAACAACAATTACAATTAAAACACACACAATTACGAAACCGCTTGGTAATGGGCTCAATGCATACAGGCCTTGAAGAGGGCTGGCACAACCGCAAAAGGTTAAGTGCTTTTTACGAGGCGCGCGCTAAAGGCGGCACGGCCATGATCATTACCGGGGGATACAGCCCTAACTTGCGCGGTAAATTAACGCCTATTTCTTCATCATTTAACAGTTATTATGATGTATTTAAACACCGTGCATACACAGGCGCCGTTCATAAACATGGCGGAAAAATATGTTTGCAGCTTTTACATGCTGGTCGATACGCTTATCATCCGTTTAACCAAGCCCCGAGCGCTATTCAAGCGCCTATAAATCCATACAAACCTAAACAAATGTCGTTAGGCTCGATTAAAAAAACCATTAAAGACTTTGCGCACTCTGCCTATATGGCAGAAAAAGCAGGTTACGATGGTGTTGAAGTAATGGGCTCTGAAGGTTACTTAATTAATGAATTTATGGCGCCACACACCAATAAACGCGATGACGAATTTGGTGGCAGCCTAGAAAATAGAATGCGATTAGCGCTTGAAATAGTTAAAGCCGTTAGGGCTAAAGTATCTGATACGTTTTTAATTATTTTTAGATTATCTGTCATGGACCTAATCCCGAATGGCTCAACCCCTGATGAAGTCACTATTCAGGCAAAAGCACTTGAGCAGGCCGGTGTTGATATTTTTAATACTGGCATTGGGTGGCATGAAGCACGCGTGCCAACAATCGCCAGTATGGTGCCTCCTGGAGCATTTAAAGAAGCTTCAAAACGATTAAAGTCAGTGGTGAATGTACCTGTTATAGCTGTAAACCGTATCAACACGCCGGATATAGCAAACCAAATCCTTAATGATAATGAAGCCGATTTAATTTCAATGGCGCGCCCTTTATTAGCCGATCCGGAGTTTTTTAACAAATATCAAAATCAGCAAACTAAACAAATAAATATTTGTATTGGCTGTAACCAAGGCTGTTTAGACCACGTATTTAAAAATAAACGTGCAACCTGTTTAGTTAACCCACAAGCCGCCTTTGAACTTGATTACCCGTTAGATAAAGCTTCTAACGCTAAAAATGTATTAGTTGTTGGCGCGGGCCCTGCTGGGCTTTCGGCAAGTTGTTATTTGGCTGAAAAAGGGCATACAGTAACGCTTATCGATCAAAAAACACAAATGGGTGGCCAATTTAATCTAGCCATGCAAATTCCAGGTAAAGAAGACTTTAATCATACGCTTAGCTACTTTACTAATGAACTTGAAAGGCTCAACGTAAATGTAGAGCTTGGTAAAGCCTACGATGATGCAATGTTACAAAAATACGATGACATCGTATTTGCCACAGGTGTACGCCCGCGTGAAGCTGCAATTGAATGCGCAGACTCTAAGCGTGTATTTGCTTATGATGAAGTTATACGCGGTGAGGTCGAACTGGGCAAATCAATAGCCATTTTAGGTGCCGGCGGTATTGGCTTTGATATGGTTGCTTTTTTAAGTGAGCATAAATCGCAATCTATTCCTGAGTTTAAAAAGCAGTGGGGTATTGAGTGCGAGGCAGAGCCGCACAAAGATGAGCGACAATTATACATGCTAAAACGCAGTGCAGGGCGCTTTGGTAGCGGGCTTGGAAAAACCACAGGCTGGATACATCGTCAAGTTGCTAAGCAACATGGTGTTAAACAAATTGCTGATTGCCAGTACCACAGTTTTGATAAAAATGGCCTTACAGTTACTGTTGCCGGAGAAAAACAAGTACTGCCGGTTGATACGGTTATTGCGTGTATAGGGCAGGTTTCTAATAATGAAGTGCTTGAGCAACACCGGGAAAATGCAAAGGTACATGTTATTGGTGGCGCTAAATTAGCAGCAGCAATTGATGCAAAGCGTGCAATTTTTGAAGCGCTTCAAGTGGCCAGAGCCATTTAACAGTGTTAATAAAATGAAATAATTTACAGTACCCTCAGGTCTTGTGTGTATAGAGTCCATAACTTAATACACTGACAAAGCAGGCCACACATGAGTAAATTATTTCGTTTGTATAATAAAATCATGGGTAATCTATCGTATGCCGACGGATTACCTGCGTTACTTTTTCGCTTAATTTTAGCCCCCGTAATGATTATTGCGGGCTTTAATAAATTAGCCCTAAGTGGAGAAACCGACGGCTTTTTTAGCTATTTTCTTGCTGATGCAAGCGTTGTGCAATGGTTTGGCAATAGTGAATGGGGTTTAGGCTTACCATTTCCAGACTTACTTGCCTTTTTAGCAGGCTGGAGTGAATTTTTAGGCGGGTGGTTTTTACTCTTTGGGCTATTTACCCGCTTAGTAAGCATTCCGCTGATGTTTACAATGGTTGTGGCAGCAACAACTGTGCATTGGCATAATGGTTGGTTTGCTATAGCGCCATCAAACCCTACAACCAGTTCAGCTCAAGTACTTGATTGGTTATCAATTCCAGGGGCTAAAGAAAGCCTTGAAAACTCACTAGAAGTACAAGAACGTATAGGTAAAATTAGGGGCATAGTTGAAGAGCACGGATTTACTGATTACTTATATGAAAAAGGTAAACCTTCCATAATAAATAACGGTATTGAATTTTCTGCTATTTATTTTGCCATGTTACTTAGCTTGTTTTTTGTAGGTGGCGGTCGCTTTGTTAGTGTTGATTATTGGCTCAGGTGTGCAGTAGTAAAAGAGTAGCAAACAAATTGGTTTAAAAAGGGCGTATAAATATTTTTTATACGCCCTTTTTGTTTGTAACGTGTGTTAAACGCATAGCGCCTCTCTCGGATTTATACAGTGGTATATGAATATTGTTTACGCAGTAATGGCGCTGTAATACGAGAGAATAAGTAGGGTTTTAATAAAATTGATAATTACGCAGAGTTTATTTTTTAAAGGCATAAATGGTACTCTAACGTTTTGAATTATGAGAGTACGCTATGGATGCTATTGAGCTTTTACTAACCCGCCAATCTGACGCTAAATTAACCGCCCCAGGGCCAAATTCAGAGCAGCTCGATATAATAAAGCAAGCCGCGTTACGGGTGCCTGATCACGGATGTATTGCGCCTTGGCAGTTTATTGTCGTTCAAGGTAATGCCCGCCATAAATTAGGTGAGATATACCATCAAAGCGCCGTTGCTGAGCAGCAAGAAGAAAAAGTGATTAAACGCGCAAAAGAACTTGTGCTGCGTGCACCGATGATCATTATTGCTATTGCTAAGTATCAAGCCCATCCAAAAGTGCCGCGTATTGAGCAAGTACAAAGCGCCGGTTGCAGTGTACTTGCCATGCAACAAGCCGCATTTGCACAAGGTTTAGGTGGTGTATGGCGTACAGGGTATTTTGCACAAAGCACAGCAGTCAAAAATGCCCTTAATTTAGACGAACAAGATGAAATTGTTGGGTATTTGTATTTAGGCACCCCAGAGATTGAGTGCAAAAAGGCAGCTAAGCACAAACCAGATGATTACTTCACTTATTTATAATAAATAATGAACTATTGGAGTTCTGCGCAGTCATATAGCATTAAGGTTGCTGCTGTTATGCTCGTCCTTTTTTGATTTAGCTGTGAGAAGCGCACGGAAGCAATATAGGTTAACTTTTTCTTCTTCAGTTTGTTTTTTAATCGGTTGTTTTTTGTTAAAGTATGGAAAGTCTTAATAAAAATAACGATAAAGAAGACGAAAACGATGGGAAATTTATTTTTACAAGAAAAAGAGAATTGGCTGGCATGGTCAATTTGGGGAATAGTGGGTGCTTTTATTACACTTTATGTGGCAATGAGCACGAATACTGCACATTTTATAGCTGGCTCTGCTATGGGAATGCTTGTTTTATTAACCTGGTGGATGCAGCAGTCTAAAAGGTTTGATTTTGGTCGGGCCTTTAAAATTTGTTTTTATGTATTATTGCTTAGTGTATTACCTGCATTTTTATTTGTGGTAGTACCAAGTGATGATTTAAACCGTTTTGATTTAATATTTCAAAGCGTTACATTTTTAGCACTTAGTTTATTACTGTGCTTAATTTGTTCGTGGATTGCACGTAGGCCAAAGCAATATTATTAATAGGGCAATGAGCAATGTAGGTTTTTAGCTATTTGTGGTGGTTTTTTGAACCAAATGCTGTTTTTAGCTAATTATTTACATTTAGGTCTTTACAAGTTGCTCAATACCCCCTATTATTCGCGCCGTACGGAGAGATGGCAGAGTGGTCG
>NZ_DJHW01000111.1:0-2548 GCF_002433295.1 Pseudoalteromonas sp. UBA6610
TAATCATTTTCAGGGGCTAAACGTGTCGCTATCTGCGTTAAAAAATTCTCATTTACGACTGCATGGATGCAGAAGGTAGAGCAATGCAGGAGCAATTGCCGAGAACAACTAAATAGCTAATTTTTTGCCTTGCTATCATCACGTTTACTCATCCTCAAAATAGATCACTTAATTATGCGGATTGGTATAAGTTAAAAAACTATTTTGCGTATTTATTAATATTAGAAAAAGCCATTAACACATCGCGGGCATAATTAAGCCGCGGGTGAGCAAGCGCCCCTTTACGCCACGCTAAGTACAAATTGTTTTCCGGCCCTTGCGGACCAAGTTTAATTAATCTACCCGATTGAATATCGTCATGACATATATAATCAGGCAGCACGGTATAGCCTACACCGGTTCTTACTATGCCGGCGAGCGCGCGTATGTCGGGGCAGCGAGCAATTATTTTTGACGTACAGCTTTGTTTAAATACAGTATCAAAATACTGGCGTATAAGCGGTAATTGACTGTCGTAACTGACCACCGGCAGCGTATTTAAAAGTGCTGGCGTAATGGTTTGCCCCTCTAAGCTTTGCGCTAATAAACGGTGCGCCACCAGTACTAGCTCTTCGCTGTCGAGCACTTCAAAGTCGTAAATTTTGTTATCGGGCAGGGAGGCTGTAATAGCCATATCGGCAACGCCGGTGTCGAGCGCTGTATAAATTTGCTCACGATTACCAGGCAGCACGACCACATCAACATTGCCTGCTTGTAACAAATTTGCCAGCTGTGCTGAGGCAACATAACTAATATATTCGGCGGGCCCGGCTAGTGTAATCGTTCCGCTCACATCGTTTGAACGGGTGCGTACAGAGGCAACTTTTTGCTCTATAGCATCTAGGTGATTTGCCACTTGGCCTGCTAAATCGTGGGCGGCATTACTTGGTTCTACGCCTCGGTGACGCCGCTCAAATAACGATTTACCTACCACCGACTCCATTGTTTGTATATGCGCGGTTGCAGCTGGTTGCGACAGCCCCAAATTTTTAGCAGCCCGAGAGATGTTTTTACAACGATATACCTCAACAAAGGTGCGTAATTGTACAAAATAAGACATAAAACATTAGGTATCAGAAATCCGATGGGTAAAGTAAGATTAACTGAATTCTAGTTATTGTAAAGTGCGCGTACACTTGCGCTCGTTCAGTTAGACATTAACCGTTTTCATATTTAATTTATAAAATAGGTAATTAATTACTTGAAAGTTAACTATTAATTCCCATTTTATAAAGCAATGAGCACCAGGGGCTGTGCCCCGTAACCAAGTAGAGTACAAATATGTTAAATTTTGCATTTAAAAACCGCACCGAGATTTTATTCGGCAAAGATCAAATTAATGAGATCGCAAGCCGCGTACCAAGCCAAGGCAAGGTCATGTTTTTATACGGTGGCGGTTCGATCAAAAAGAACGGCGTATATGACGATGTAGTAAATGCACTTGAAGGTGTGGACTTTGTGGAGTTTTCGGGGGTTGAGCCAAACCCAACTTACGAAACACTTTCAAAAGCTGTAGAAATTGTTAAAGATCAAAACGTTAGCTTTATATTAGCTGTAGGCGGCGGTAGTGTTATCGACGGCGCTAAATACGTAGCGGCAGCAGCAAAATACGAAGGCGACAGCTGGGATATTTTAGTTAATGGCGCAGAAGTAAAAAGTGCATTACCTATTGGCGCGGTATTAACGCTTCCGGCTACTGGCTCAGAAAGCAACGGTAACTCGGTTGTTACCCGTAAAGAAACCCAGCAAAAACGTGCCTTTGGTACGCCAATTGTACAACCGCAATTTGCCGTGCTTGATCCTACGTATACATTCTCACTGCCAACTCGCCAAATTTCTAACGGTGTAGTTGATGCGTTTGTACATGTTATTGAGCAATACTTAACGTACCCAGTTAATGCGCCACTGCAAGACCGTTTTGCAGAAGGCATTTTATCTACGCTAATTGAGCAAGGCCCTAAAGCCCTTGAAAACCCAGAAGATTACGATGTTCGTGCAAACGTAATGTGGTCGGCAACGATGGCACTAAATGGCTTAATTGGCCAAGGCGTACCGCAAGATTGGTCTACGCACATGATTGGCCACGAGCTAACAGCGCTTTATAGCTTAGATCACGCTGTAACACTTGCAATTGTATTACCGCCGCTTATGTTTGTTCAGCAAGAGCAAAAACGCGCTAAAATTATTCAGTTAGGTGAGCGTGTATTTGGCCTTGATATGCAAGACAAAAACGAGCTGATTGATGCAACCATTAAACATACTCAAGACTTTTTTGAGCAAATGGGCATTAAAACAAAACTTGGCGATTACGACCTAGGTGAAGACGCGGTTGAAGCCGTTGCCAACAACCTTGAGCGTAACGGCATGACAGCCCTTGGCGAACATGGCGATATTGACATAGCTAAAGCGAAGAAAATTTTAAGCCTAGCGCTTTAATTTAATTGTTTTTTGAATGGCGCTTTTTAGCGCCATTTTTTATGCTCAAAAAGCTAAAAGCTAAAAGCTAAAA
>NZ_DJHW01000111.1:2896-38998 GCF_002433295.1 Pseudoalteromonas sp. UBA6610
AAAAGCTAAAAGCTAAAAGCTAAAAGTTAAAAACTAAAGGCTAAAAACTAAAGGCTAAAAACTAAAGGCTAAAAGCTACGCCAGTCTTTAATTTAAGATATTGAATAAATTACTAAAGCTATGCTACTTTGGGTTAAATTACGTTAAGGAATACCCCAAGCATGGACACCCCAATAGACTTTTCTACCTACACATTAGATGAACTTTACTCCAGCGCAAAAGTCATTGACCGAGAACGTTTTCCTGAGCGCGCAAAAGAAATAGACGAGCTTATAAAAACCCGAGAAGCGCAAGAGCCCGCACACAATGTCGACCTAAAAATAGCGGGAGAAAAAGCATCACGCGGGGACAGGCTTGTTGCTGCTATTATTGACGGCCTATTAGGTATAGCATTTTTTATACCTGTAATAATGTATATCGGTTTTGATAACTTAAGCCAACCAAATCTGGGTTTATCTGCATTTTTATTTGTTTACGGTGTGTTTTCTACGTTAGTGCTTCATGCCTACCTTATGTATCAATGCGGACAAACTATTGGTAAATACTGTATGTCTATTCGTATAGAAAACCTAGACGGCACAAAAGCAAGTTTTATAACTATTTACTTTAAACGCATGTTACCTATGCAGCTGTTATCACTGGTCCCTTCGGTAGGTCAGTTCATTGCTGGATTTGTAAACCCTGCATTTATATTAGGAAAAGATAAACGCTGTTTACACGATCATATAGCGGGAACAAAAGTGAGTAATATTTAGCAATAGCAATACTCAGCGAAGGATAATACTTTAAAGGGATTTATGAAAAAACTAACAAGGTACAAAAAAACACCCAGCGCAAAACTACTTTGGACGCTTGGTTTCAACACATTTATCGCAGTTGTAGTTTTATTTTGGGTAGAGGTATTTATTGAACAGCCTTTGCTGCATCAATTTTTATACCTCTTTGCGTTTGTATTATTGAGGTTTTTTCACAGTGGTATTGTGCAAACACAGAACAGGCTCATGCAATTGAAATTGTAAATGGCGAGTTTGGACTACTCGGCATAAATATAAAAGTGTCTGAGCTAGAAGAAGTGCTTTATTGCCAAACTAAGCGTTTTGAGCATATTTTACGATTTAAGTTTAAAAACGCGACATACCAAGATATTGAAATAACCGCTCCAGATTTAATTGACGACCTACGTTTTTACTATTTTATGGTTGATAACGGCCTGCCAGTAAAAATGACAGATGATAGTGGCCGTTTTTTGACGAAGATTAACAGCGTAGCAAGGTGCAGTAATGAGCATACAGGCTTTAAGGTTTTTGATGCTAGCAAGTGTGCTCTTTAGTGGATATTCACATGCAGACTTACTTGAAGGATGTTATTCAAGGACAGACAAAATAACGAGCGCGATCCCTATGCTTAACGACGATGGAAGCAAAAGTAATGAGCGTTTTAAATTAAAAAGGAGCTATGTAAATGTATTTAAAAAAGAAGATAAATACTTTGCAGAAGGCCTTATCTGGGGCTTTAACTTTCATATTTGCACTATCACTGCCCCACTAGAGGGGACGAAAGAACCATTACCTTTAGCCCTAAAGGGTAAAAAATTGGTGTTTGCAGAGAAAGAGCCCGAATACGATATTAACTGTAAGTTTGAGCTAGAATTTGATGAGAATGGTTTAAATATTAAGGATGAAAACTACCATTGTTCTAACTATATTTTTTACTGTGGTGCACATGCAAGTGTGCATGACGTTCAGCTAGCTAAAACCAACAAAGGCTGTAACTAACTAAGCGAGTTTATTATTTAACTTAACGATACAGCTAACAGGGACTTACCATGTGCGGCTTGTTATTATTTATTGGTTACTCATCTTATATTGGCAGTGTGGGCGATGGCCTGCTTGGCTTGTATGCACTATGGGTTTTAATAAGTAATAATTTAGCACTTTTGAGCTTATCACTTAATGACTTTTTAGCGCAGTATGTAGAGTTTATACCAATCCGCTTAATTAAGTGATCTATTTTGAGGATAGATAAACGTGTTGATAGCTAGGCAAAAAATTCGTTATTTAGTTATTCTAAATGAGAATTTTTTAACGCAGATAGCGACACGTTTAGCCCCTAAAAATGATTAAGTATTATTGCGGGTTGGTATTAGATATTGGGTGAAGCAGGTTGCTTTTTATGTCATGCCGCAAAGCTTTGCTAATTGGTTATTCGGCATTCCAGCCGTTATTTACTTTCCCGTACGTATATTAATGAGCTTAGTAATTGACTAAAAAAGGCGACTCAGCTAAAAATAAAAAATGTGTAAAAACTACTCACTTTTAAAATAATTACCTTTTTAAATATCGCATATCACAATAACCCATCATTAATTTTATCAAAAATTTATTAACCCATTGTTTTTAAACGTACTTTTAATCCTCGCTTTTGGCTTTTGCTAATTACATCTGGCATATAAATTGATACACCAATGTATAAAATTTAAAAGGGAATGCACATGACTGCTGAATACTTTATGGTGCTGGGGCTGCTCGGAGTGGCTTTTTTTGCGGTTGCAGGAGCACTGCTAGGCTACGAAAAAAACATAAGTGGTTTTGGGGTAGTGGTGGTCGCAACTGTTACAGCTTTAGGTGGCGGCACGCTAAGAGACATACTTTTAGATAAACCTATATTTTGGATAGCTACGCCTGAGTATTTATACTCAACTTACGCCGCTATTATTGCCACCATATTTTTTGTGCGTTACTTACCTCATGTAAATAACTATTACTTTTTATTAGTCGATGCTATAGGTATGGCATTATTTAATATTATGGGGATAGAAAAAGCCTTAATAAGCGGTACAGGTATGGTAATAGCGATAACAATGGGGATCACCACAGGGATTTTTGGCGGCCTAATACGAGATGTAATTTGCCGCGAAGTACCCTCAGTTATGCGAAACGAGCCCTATGCTTCAGCCTGTTTAGTAGGCGGCCTAGTTTATGCTGCGCTGTTTACCATAGAAGTCGATTACATTTGGTGTATTTTAGGCTCACTTTTTACCACTGTATTTTTAAGATTAGGCTCGCTTAAATGGGGCTGGCACCTAACCATTTTCAGAAAAAAAGATTTTAAAGATCAAAGAGAGTAGCTCTTAGTTATTTATAGGCTGGGTTTGCATATGGTACTCATAGTTATCTTCCCCAGTGACCTTAAAGCCTAGTCGAGTATAAAGTGCTTTAGCAGGGTTGTTTTTAAGTACTGTTAGTTTGGTAGGCTTTAACTGTGCAGTTTTAATTACTTGCTCAATAACGCCTCTGCCGTAGCCTTTATTTTGATGGTTGGGGTGTATTTGTAATTGCATTATTTCAATGTGGCTACCCCATATTTTGTACTTTAGCGTACCTATAGTATCACCATTAAACTGTATAAGATGAGAGCAATCGTATTGCTCGTCAACCCTTTCATTATGCTGTTGCTCAGTTAAAAATAAGCCGGCCACCTCAAGGTGCTCTACCATAGTAAGTTTTCTAAGACATAATTAATAACCTGAGCCTTGGCTAATAAATCTATCTCAAGCAGCTATTTTTAGCGCTAACTGCGTTGAATCTACTTGCAATAGGCTAGCTATTGACGCGCAAATTCGCCTTGTTTTCACTTAAAATTTCTAGCTAGAGAAAACAGACCCAGTAACATTACTAACCAACTATATCTAAATCTCTTAACCAAAGCTCAGGTTAAACCTCTTTTCGGGCGTGGCTTTTGTAAACGTAAAAACCAAAATGTCCTTCCTTGTATTTAAAAAATTTAACTTTAGTTGAATCACTTTCTGTAAAAATTAGGTCTTTATTAGCCATTACAGATTTAATGGGCACACAATGAACATAACACACACAAATAACGCACTCACCTTTTTACTTACACTCAGCTTTGCATTACTTGGTGTATCGTTTGCTTTAGGTGCAAACCCAAACACACTCTCAGCTACCTTTAGTTTTTATGAACTTGATACCTTACTAAGTAACAATACATTAGGTTTGCTCACAGGCACCGCGATGATTGCGTTGGCAGTCACCACCTTAGCTGCGCATTTAAAATTAATAAAGCCGATGCCTGCACTTATACTCGCGTTAGTTGTTAGCATAGTGCCTTTACTTACCTTATTGGCCAGTAACCGCTGGATGGCACAGTTAGGCGGCTTTCCAATTATTGGCAGTGGGCAAGGCATAATTAAATACTTTGCTGTTATCCCTTTGTATTTATTTTTGTTTTATAAAAATAAGCTAACAGACAAACAACACGTACTTTTAAACTTTATACCGGTTGCTATGGTTTTACTGTGGATTGGCGGCATGAAATTCTATGAGTTTGAAGCCAAAGCTATTGTAGGCCTAGTAGAAACCTCACCGTTTATGTCGTGGTTATACACGGTATTTAGCGTACAAGGCGCATCAAATATCATTGGTGGGTTTGATGTATTATTTGCAGTACTACTTGGTGCAGGCATTTTACTTAAAAATAAAAAGCTCATTATCGTTAGTGGCTTAGCGTGTTTAAGTGTATTTTTAATGACCCAAACATTTTTAATTACCGCAAACGGCGCGTTTAGCTCAAGCACGTTATTAGAGCGTTTAGGGCAATTTGTAATTAAAGATTTATGGTATGTAGGCAACTTAATTGTTATTGCCACTTTAATGCTACTTAAGCCAGCTAAATAATTTAAAGAGGACGTTATGATCAGTTGCAACCATTACGATTACATCGAAATTGCCTGTATGCACCATTTAAGCGTTGAGCTTATTTTAAAAAATGGTGATAGTGTATGTGGTGTAGCAACTGATACAAAACGCAATGCACTCAAACAAGAGTGCATTGCCATTAACGTAAATGGCGAGCTAAAGCTTATTGTGCTCACTACAATTAGTGTACTTAAAGCGCGTGAGAGTAATCCTTACTTTGACCATGTGAACTTTGATGTAAAGTAAATCACTAACCCATTCGTTTTATCATAAACACTTTAGCGGGCCTGTTTCATTATTATGTTAAGGCTCACTTATCTAACTAGTGCTTTAGCTAATTACGTGCTGAATGCACAAAGGCAAAATTTACCTTTAGAGTAAACTGTGCATATAAACAGTTATTCTGACTTTGTCCAATAACATTATTAAAAGTCGTTTTGGGGCAACATAACAAAGGCTTTTTCACTACTGTCTAATTGCTTGTTTACATTACAGTTATTTAGTGGAATTATTGAGCAATGTAATATGCGCCGCTTTGGGGCGTTATAAACCCCCAAAGTGGTGTTCAATAAGCTGTTAGGCATCAAGGAGATACCGTGAGTAATAATGAAGAACTTAAAGGGCTGTCCGGTTGGCTTATATTAGTTGGTATTGGAGTCGTAATGGGCCCAATCAGGCTCTTTGCTACAACCTTTCCTTTATTCCAACCAATATTTAGTGATGGTACGTGGGAAGCTTTAACGACCGTTGGCTCGGAAGCATACAGTCCATTTTGGGCTCCACTTATAATTGGTGAAATTGTATATAACGTAGCAATGTTTGCTGCACTAATATATTTAGCATTTCTATTTTTCTCCAAGAACTATAGGTTTCCCTTCACTTACATCTTAATAGTGGTGATTTCATTGATTTTTATACCCTTAGACTCATGGCTAGTACAGCTTGCCATGCCTGATGAGCCCTTTTGGGACCCAGAAACTGCTAAAGAATTTTTCAGAGTTCTGATAGGCGGAATAATCTGGGTACCGTATTTGCTTTTATCTAAAAGGGTTAAGGCAACCTTCGTTGAAAAAATGCCTCACAAATCAAGTCTTCAGGACGCCAGCGAAGCTTGAGGCGTTAGCATTCAAATCTACAGTCTAATTATATTACTAAAGGATTATCTTGAAATACTCTAGGGGTTTACTCTTTTCAGTAGGTTTGTATTTATTGCTAGTTGCTTTATCAACAATAGCAACAAATGCTGTTGGCTTTGATGAGATGACTGAAAGCACATCACACATTTATACTCAATACGTCCTCGGTTTTGTAGCCTCTTTATTTGTTTATTTTTACTTAGGCTATAAGCAAACAGTGAGGCCGTATAAAAACCTTTTTAGTTGCGGCTGTTTATTGGTTTATTAACTTAAGTGTCGGTGCCTTACTATATATACTGTTAGAAATAACAATGGAGCCTTTAATATATTTAATTTCTGCTTTGCTGCATGTAATGGCTGTTTTATTAGGCACGCAACTTGGTATTCAATTACGTAGTAAGAAAATTAAGCATAATAAAAAATTGTAAAGCAGAACGTAAACAGTTGGCTTGACTCCTGTATTGCTAATTTATGCCAACAACTTATTGTTTAGCAAAGCATTCTATATTCCTACAGCATTACTATTTAAGGATGACTTATGAATAACACAAAAGTGGTTTTAATAACGGGCGGAGGTCGAGGTATTGGTGCTGCAACATCTAAATTATTTGCATCAAAAGGGTATGCGGTTTGTATCAATTACAAGTCTAATCTAGCTTCGGCCGAAGCTGTCGCAAGCGATATTAGGGCTGCAGGTAATCGTTGTATTACAGTCCAAGCAGATGTTTCGGTTGAGAATGATGTGGTAAGGCTGTTTAAAAAAATTGATGCCGAGCTAGGCCCTTTATCAGTACTTGTTAATAACGCTGGTATTTTACGTAAGCAGTCGCGTTTGGAGGATTTAACAGCTGAAAGAATTAATACTATTTTAGCAAACAACGTGACTAGTTACTTTTTATGCTGTCGAGAGGCCATAAAGCGTATGTCTACACGCCATGGCGGAAAAGGTGGTGTTATTGTAAACGTTTCATCGGGGGGATCTCGTTCAGGTTCACCGAATGAATATATTGATTATGCTGCCTCAAAAGGGGCTATAGATACACTCACTAAAGGTTTATCACTAGAGGTTGCCTGTGAAGGAATTAGAGTTAATTGTGTGCGTCCTGGGCTAATTAATACGCAAATGCACGCTGATGGTGGTGAACCTGAAAGAGTAGAAAGGTTAAAGGAGCTTATTCCTCTTAAGCGTGGAGGTGAACCTGAGGAGGTGGCTGAAGCTATTTATTGGCTTTCATCAGCAAAGTCATCGTTTTCGACAGGGAATTTTTTAGACTTATGTGGTGGCCTTTAATACATAGCAAACCAATGTAATGGCAATTCCTCACGCTTAACACTTTTAAGTGGGTGTTATAAGCTAAAAAAGGATTGAATATGCTACTCGACTTCTCAGTTCTTGTTCACAAGCCTGCATTAATCAGGTAGTTATACTAAGCGTAGCAGCGACGCACAGATCAGTATTTCGATTTTAAAGTACTAACAGGCTTTAACTAAGTAAAAGCTATATCAGCCGCATTTATTAAATACAACTATTCAAACACAACTATTCAAACGCAACTATTCAAATACAATCTCCCCTAAACACAGCTAAGCATAGAAGCTTCGCCAAATAATGTTATTTTAGTAAACGCGAGTTCATATTGCGGTGTGTAATATCTTTACACGCATTTTAAGTTAGGCGTTCGTACTGGGCGCTTATTTTTAGACTCCCTTTATTAGAGATACTTTTTATGAAGTTAAAGTTATTTATTGCCGCTATTATTGCCTCCTCTGTGTCGTTACACGCGGCGCAAGCACAAGCAAGTGCTAAGTTTACTTTTGAAGATTTAAAAGCAATGGCAAAAGCCTCTGCCAAAAAGCCTTATACGCCTGTGGAAGTGCCAACCCCTGAGCTTATTGATAAAATTACCTATGACGAACATTGGAAAATACGCTTTAAAGAAGATGAAACCCTCTACCCAAATGGCAAAAAGGCACCGGTACAATTATTTTACCCTGGGCGATATTTTCCTGAGCCGGTAAGTATTTTCATCAGAGATGATAAAAACAATGTTAAAGAACTGCCTTTTAATAATGCACTTTTTGATATGCCTGACGACAGCCCAGCCCACGACCTGCCAGAAGGGTTTGGGTTTGCAGGCTTTAGAATTATGCGCCCCGATATAAAACCAGATTGGATATCGTTTTTGGGGGCGTCTTATTTTAGAACTGATGGCCCTCAGGGGCAATATGGGTTGTCGGCTCGCGGTATTGCAATTAATACCGGTATGAGTGAGCCAGAAGAATTTCCACGCTTTTCGGCATTTTGGCTAGGCCCTGCAGGAAATAAAGGTGAGAGCATGTCTGTGTGGGCTTTGCTTGAGGGGCCCTCTGTTACAGGTGCTTATCGGTTTGGTTTAAGTAAAGATAACAAAGAGGCCAAAGGGCATGTTACCTCTGTAAGTGCTAATTTGTATATGCGCGCCGATGTAGAGCGCTTAGGTATAGCGCCGCTAACCAGCATGTATTGGTACTCAGAAAAAGATAAAACGGTAGCGAAAGACTGGCGCCCAGAAATTCACGACAGCGATGGCTTAGCGATTCATACTGGGTCGGGCCAGTATATTTGGCGACCGTTAAATAATCCGCAGTCGGTGTCGACCAATAGCTTTATTGATGAAAACCCTAAAGGCTTTGGCTTAATCCAAAGAGACCGTGACTTTAATAACTACCAAGACGACGGCGTGTTTTACAATAAGCGTTCATCAGCGTGGATCCAGCCTACGGGTGATTGGGGGAGAGGCGCTGTGCAGCTAATCGAAATCCCAACCAAAGATGAAACGTTTGATAACATTGTTGCCTATTGGGTGCCTGAAAAAGAGGTACGTAAAGGCGATGAGTTTACCTTTTCTTATGATATTGAGTGGCGTCCACTCGATCCAAAATCAAAAACACTGGCAAGTGTTGTTAATACTCGCCAAGGGCAGGGCGGAATTCCCGGCCAGCCTATACCTGAGGGCGTAAACAAAATGGTGATTGATTTTGAAGGGCCAGTGTTTAAAGGCCTAGATAGAGAAAGTGGCATAAAGCCTATTGTTGAAGCCAGTAACGGCGAAATACTGGAGCCAATTGGTGCTTACCCAATAGTGGGAACCAACCAATGGAGATTAGCATTTGACTACAAACAGAGCAATAACGACCCCGTAAGCATACGCGCGTATTTGGTTGATAAAAACGAAGAGGCGATAACCGAAACATGGGTAAGTGATGCAAAGGTAACGATTGAGTAACTAAGCTAAGGTTTAATAAGCTTAAGTAAAACAAATGGCTATATAGTTGTGCGGTATATAGCCATTAACATTCAAACCTTAGTAAGCATGTTGAATGGCAAAATAGACGAGAGATTACTTTCGATGCTTAAGTTTAGTCCAGCCAATTTTGAAAATTACTACAGCAGAAATTATTAGCATTATTGAAAAAGTGTGTTGACCAAAAGCTTGAAAAACAAGCCATGCTGCAATAGTTATTAGTATGCAACCTATTAAAAATAAAATATTTTTTAACATCCTATGTTCTCCATTTCCAAAATATTAAAGTATACGTATTCGTTTTTTATTAAGCTATTTATGAATGCTTATTATTAGGACGAAGCGCGCTAATTAACAAATGTATGGCTGCATACACTTTTAGTTTATTTAATTATTACCCAGTCTAGTGTGATACTTATTTCATAAGGCTATTTTAGTCGCTTGTATACCCACTGCTTTCTTAATTTACCTTGATAAACCCTAATTTATAGTTAAAATGGCCGGCTTATTTAACGAATGTACCTACTTTATTACTGACATAGTAATAAAAGCTGCATTAATAGATGTAAATACTAAGCGTGCGATTTTAAGGCGTGTTATTTACCTCGTTTTATACCAATCCTCAAAACAGGTTACTTAATTAAGCGAATTGGTATTTGTAAATTTACGTTAGGACGAAAATTGGTTTGATCTCATTGAACGACGATTTAATTGTAGGTAAAGGGGCGCATAGAACGTGTTACAGGCATCCTGAGGCACATAATTTATGTATAAAAGTAAGCCATGAAGGGTTTTCGCAAGAGCAAGACCAAGAGCTGGCTTATTATAAGCGACTTAGTAACCGGAACATTCAGTGGCAGTTGTTAGCGCGATACCATGGTACGGTACACACCAATATTGGCACAGGGTACGTGTTTGACTTAGTGATTGATGCAAATAATCAGCCGGCTAAAACGCTAGAATATTATTTAAATCAGCCAAATAGTGAAGCCTTAGCCGAGCCACTATTAAACTTAAAAGATTATTTATTACACAATTTAGTGATCACCAAAGAAATAAAACCACGCAATATAGCGTGTGTTAATAATAACGGCACCATTGAGCGGTGTGTTGTTGTTGATGATATTGGTAATACTGAGTTTTTTCCTATTAGTAATTACGTGAGCTCATCGGCTAAGCGTAAAATAAATAGAAAATGGCAGCGCTTTGAAGCGAGTTTAAATGAGCTTGGCTTAAGCCTTAATTAAGTTTTAAACTCCGACTTTAAATACTGGCTTTAATTAATAACCACAGCCCCGTTTAATACGCAGGGCTAAGCTAACAACACATAGCCTACCCTGCGCTTAATAACCGTTAGTTACTTTTCTAACTCTTTTACATACAGCATGAGTGCGCTGTACATTACGCTAAGGGCTTTTGTTACATCCTCATCAATAACAGCTTCTGCGGGGTGATGGCTTATCCCGCCAGGGCTGCGTATAAATAGCATGCCTACAGGGCAAATAGGGGCAATAGCCATGGCATCGTGCCCAGCGCCAGAGGCAAGTGAAGGCGAGGCTTGGTTATTCAATTTACAGGCACTGCTAAACAATTGCTGAATTTGAGTGTCGCATGCTACGGCGTCGGCCGCATGTGTCCATTGCCAATCAAGCGTTAAATTACGCGATGTAGCAATTTGATTGGCGCGGGTATGTATTGCATTAAGTAATACTGCTAGGTCGGCATCATTTTGTGCGCGTGCATCTAGGCTTATGGTCGTTTTACCGGCAATAACATTTGTAGCGCCTGGGCGAGCATGAATTTGCCCTACGGTGGCTACTTCACCATTACTCGCGTTTTTTGCTAGTTGCTCTATGGCAAGGGTAAGCTCGGCGCACCCAACTAACGAATCTTGGCGTAAGTTCATTGGCGTAGTGCCTGCATGGCCGCTTTGGCCTGATAGGGTGATCATAGCGCGTTTGGCGCCAGCAATAGCGGTTACTACGCCTAGCGCCTGGTTTACCGATTCAAGCACTGGGCCTTGCTCTATGTGGGTTTCCCAATAACCGAGTAATTCGTTTTTGTTAAGGGCGGCTTTAGCGTAATCATCAGGGTTTAGGCCAAAATCAAGCATGGCTTGGCGCATGCTAATGCCGTTTGTATCTTGTATATTTAACCACTGGGGGTCAAACTCGTTCGCCAGTGCTTTTGAGCCAATTAACGTGGTGGCAAAGCGAGTGCCTTCTTCATCACAAAAGCCCACTACATCTAAATGAAATGGTAAATCAAGCTTAAGCGTGTGTGCAAGGGCGGCTATTTCAATACCCAGTAATACCCCTAAAATACCATCAAATGCACCGGCGTTTGGTACGGTGTCTAGGTGTGAGCCAATAATTAAACGTTTAGCGTTTGGATTAGATGATGCTAAGCGCCCCCATAAATTGCCGACTTCGTCTTGCCACGATTTCATGCCCGCCTCAGCCATCCATTCAGCAGTGACAAGGTTACACTCTTTGTGCTCTTTAGATAAATACACACGGTGAATGCCACCTTGCATTTGCGATAGGCCACTTAGCGTTTTACAGCGCAATAACGCGCGCGCGGCAAATTTATTAGCCAGCTCACTGTTTAATAATGGCTCATGGAGGGGGCTTGCAATCGTCATGCTAAATCCTTTTTTTATTTATAATGGGCAAGGGCGGCAATAGCGGCTTCGCCTTTAGGGCCTTTATAGCCGTTGGCGTGTAAGCAGGCATCTAGGCTTGCCAATGTTTGTAATACGGCATCTTTACGGGCGTTGTAACCCATGGTGCCAATACGCCAAATTTTGCCATGCAGCGGGCCAAACGAGGTGCCAATTTCAATACCAAAGTCGGTTAGCATTTGTCCGCGTACGTGGTCAGCATTAATACCCTCGGGTATATAAACACCCACTACGTTGTTCATTTTATGGTTTAAGTCGCCAAATACGTTTAAGCCCAGCGCTTGAATACCCGTTAGCATGGCATCGCCGTGTAACTTGTGGCGGGCAACGCAGTTATCTACGCCTTCTTCAATAACAATGCGAGCACATTCTGATGCGCAATACAGCATGCTGGTGGCTTCGGTGTGGTGGTTAAGGCGCTCTTCGCCCCAGTAATTCATGATCATGCCTAAATCAAAGTAGTTTGAGCGTACAAATGGCTCGGTGCCGTCGGTATGCTGCGCGGTACGAATACCCGCTTCTACTTTTTTGCGTTTTTGGATCCAATCGGCGCATTTATCGCTCAGTGTTAAAGGGGCAGAGCCAGATGGGCCACCTAAACATTTTTGCAAACCAACCGAAAGCGCATCGAGTTTCCACTCATCGGCGGGTAAATCGTTACCTACAATCGAAGCGGTGGCATCGCAGTAAAATAATACGTCGTGCTTTTGGCAAATATCGCCAATGTGTTCAAGGGGTTGGTTCATGGTTGTAGAGGTATCGCCCTGTACCATAGCAAGTACATGGGGTTTTACATCAACAATGGCTTTTTCTATTTGTTCGGGGGTAAATACCTCGCCCCACGGGACTTCTATGGTGTGTACTTTTGCGCCTACGCGCTCGGCTATTTCAGCAAGCAAGTGGCCAAAGCGCCCCATAATGGGCACCAGTACTTTATCGCCTGGGCGTAAAATAGAGCATAAAACGGCTTCTATGCCTGCGCGCGATGTACCATCAACTAACATGGTCCATTCGTTTTTGGTTTTAAAAATTTCGCGATAGCGGGCCATGGTTTCGTTCATAAAACCGGTCATTACTGGGTCGTATTGGCCAATTAGCTGCGCCGACATAGCACGTAGCACGCGTGGATCTGCGTTTATTGGGCCTGGGCCCATGAGTAATCGCTGTGGCGGGTTTAAAGTTTGAATTTGCGTGTCGCTAAACATGTTTTAGGCTCCCAGAGTCTGAATAAGCATACGAATGCCCGTTATCATTAATACAACGGCAAAGGCGCGTTTTAATTGTTTTTGATCTAACTTGCTACCAATTTTTACGCCAATAGGGGCAAACAAAATAGTAAGCGGAATAATAAGTATAAAAGCAGGTAGGTTTACAAGGCCCCACGTGCCAAGCGGCGCATCGGTGGGTGTAGTACCAATACTTAATAAAGTAATAACGCCCGGTAACGCAATTAATAAGCCAAATACAGCAGCGGTGCCAACGGCAACATGAGCACGTACGTTAAACGCGTTTAGCATGGGTACGCCAATAGTGCCGCCACCTATGCCAATCATTACCGATAAACCACCTACAATACTTGCCATAATGCCTTGGCCAAATTTACCTGGTAATTTACTAACAAGGGCAGGCGCGCCGGCTCTAAATAACATGTTTAAACTTACTAAAATGGCAATACAGGCAAACATAAGTACCAATGCATTACCGCGTATAGAATGAGCTAAGTAGCTACATATCACGGCCATTACCAAAATAAACGGGGCCCAGTATTTAATTAAAGCAAGGTCAATATTGCCTTTTGCATGGTGCGAGCGAATCGACGAAATAGAAGTAGGCACTATGGTGGCAAGCGATGTAGCTGTGGCTATCATCATGGCCGACTCAGGGCTTACGCCAAAGCCTTGCAGTAAAAAGTACAGCACAGGCACAATTACTATGCCGCCGCCTACACCAAATAGGCCTGCTAAAATACCTGCAAAAATACCGGTTGCTATTAAGGCCGCTATAATTGGCCATTGATTTATTATTTCTGTCATTGTGTTCCTGCTGTAGTTACTGTTGCGCGACCATCTGAACGAGGATCGGTGGCTGCTTCAAGGCTGGTAGGCGTATCTAAAATGGCACCTGCATGACCCATCATTTCATTGTTATTATCAACGCTTACCCAGTCGTGGTCACGTTGATTTAATTCATGTTTAACTTGAATTACTAAGCTTTGCTCTACCTTTAAATTTGTGCTTGTATCGCCCCAGGTGCGCCCTAATAACCAACGCGGATCGCTTACTGCTTGGGTAATTGATTTATTACGCCATGCGTAACCACTAAATACAGCAGCTTGTGTTTGTGGTTGGCCTTCGCCGCCCATGGTGCCGTAGGCAAGGCGCCTACCATCGTCAAATTTTGCTAAAGCAGGGTTGAGTGTATGAGCCGGTTTTTTATGCGCTTTTAGGGCATTGGCATCGTTGCTATTTAAACTAAAACTTAAACCGCGGTTATTCCACACAAAGCCACCTTCGCTCATCAAAATACCGCTACCAAATTCCCAGTAAACACTTTGAATAAAGCTCACTAGTTGGCCGTTTTTATCCCGTGCTGCCATCCAAACGGTATCGCCTGGCTCTGCATTAAATGGCCATTGCTTGGCTTGGCTCATATCTATATTGCTGGCAAGCGCATTTAAGCGCTCATCAGTTAATGCGTTTTTATAATCATCGCCTAGCGCGTCTGGGTCTGCCCAGAGTGTAGGGCGGTGAGTAAAGCTTTGTTTGGTTGCCTCAACAATTAAGTGCATCCAATCGGCCTCTGTTTTGGCTAAATGTTTTAGTTTATTAACAGCGCCAATTATTTGCAGAGAATGCACGCCTTGCGTGGGGGCGGGTAAGTTATAACACTGTATTCCCGATAAATTAGCACTGAGCGGCGTTACTAAATCGGCCTGGGTATTGGCAATATCAGCGCGTGTAATTGTACTGCCTGCGGCAGCTAAATCGTTTGCAAACGACTCTGCTAAAGGGCCTTGGTAAAAGGCGTTTAAGCCATGCTCAGCTAAGTGCTCAAAGGTACTGGCAAGTTTTGGGTTTTTAAAATGTTGGCCCGCTTGCAACGGTTTACCATTAGGTATGTAAAGTTCTTTAAAGGCAGCGTTAGTGTTTGAAGCGGTGGCAAGCTTTTCGCAGCCTGCTTGCAAGCTTTTAGATACTGTAAAGCCATCGCGCGCGAGCTTTATGGCTGGGGCTAAAATAGTACTTAGCGAAAGAGCAGCGTGCTCATCTACCGCAAGGGCTTTTTGCCAGCCGCGAAGTGTTGCAGCCTGAGTAAGCGCGCTTAAACCGCCGCGCTCTGGTATGTGTGGCTCATTGCTGTAGGCGCTTATATCGTTTGGTGCGCGCCCGCAGGCATCAATGGCAGTGGGTATACTTTGGTTTGGATTATCAATAAGCCAAAAACTGTCGCCGCCAATGGAGTTCATATGCGGATATACCACGCTAATCGCAGCCGCTGCCGCTACCATGGCTTCGGTGGCTGTACCGCCTTGTTTTAGTATTAAGGTGCCTGCCTCGGTTGCTGCAAAATGCGGGGCAGTAAAGGCAATGTTGTGTGTGCTCATGCAAGTGTGTCCTGTTTAAAGTGGGCAGCTAATTGTTGTACGCAGGCAAGTAGGCTTTTATCGTTGCCGTGGCTCATCATTAATGAAAACCCATACGGGTGGCAATTTTCTAAATTAGCCAATGGTAAGTGTACTTGCGCCGAGCGGCTCAAGCCCGCAATGGCCGATAAGGTGATTATTTGCATGCGTAAGGCGCTTGTGTCGGCGCCCAATTTAGGTGCAGTTGTGGGTGTGGTTGGCAAAAATAAACAGCTGTTTGTGTTTAGGTTTTTAGCGATTAGTGTTTGCCACTGGGTTTGTACATTTAGTGCTTCTTGCTCTTCTTGGGCGGTTAGGGCAAGCGCCATGTTAAAACGTGCCGCAATTGCCGGAGCAAACTGGGGAAGTTGCCCTGGCAATTGAAGCCAATCTTTATGCGTTTTTGCGATTGCTCGCCCTTGCAGTATTCTAAAGCTGTCAGCCAGTTCGCTTAATAAGCTGCCGTTAGGCAGTTCAAATTCTTTATGGTGTTTAAAATAAGGTTTGGTTTTTTCAAGCAATTGTTTAAGTGGGGCTTGTAAAACAGGGTCAACCAGCTCAAATAATGGCTCGCAAATAACTAAAGTATCAACG
Organism: Pseudoalteromonas sp. UBA6610; assembly: GCF_002433295.1. Classification (NCBI taxonomy): domain Bacteria; kingdom Pseudomonadati; phylum Pseudomonadota; class Gammaproteobacteria; order Alteromonadales; family Pseudoalteromonadaceae; genus Pseudoalteromonas; species Pseudoalteromonas sp. UBA6610. Next base: position 18,931 of record NZ_DJHW01000111.1, read on the forward strand.
TTATTAATCGCTTGATTTGGTAACAGTACATTGCCTACATCGCTTAGCAGCTCTGCATTTTGCGTAAGCCAGCCAATGGTATCAAACGGGGGCGCTAGCGGAATTAGGCCATCTTTTTCAATTACGTTATGGCTTGGCCTTATGCCAAATAAGCCACAATAACTTGCCGGTATCCTTATAGAGCCGCCAGTATCAGTACCTAAGCCAATATCGGCTAGGTTAGCGGCCACAGCTGCTGCCGAGCCCATACTTGAGCCGCCACTTGCATGGCCTTTAAGTTTTGGGTTTTGTGCTGCACCATAGTGAATGTTATTGCCCTCTAAGCTGTAGGCTAGCTCATCGGTATGGGTAAAGCCTGTAAAGCGACAACCCTCATTCATTAGTTTGTTTACGGCACTTGCTGTTTGCTGTGCAGGTTTTGCTGCTTTAAACCAGCTTGGGTTACCTGCGCTGTTGCGCTCGCCTTTAACAGCAAATACATCTTTTACTGCAAGGCGCTTATTTACAAGTGTGCCGTGGGTTTGTGTTTGCCATGCGTTAGGGCCATGGTCACAAAAAATACCGGTAAAATTATTATGTGTTTTGGTACTCATATCACCACTCGTTATAAAGTAAATCTGACCAACTGGTTATAATCAGATTTAGGGTGATTAAAAAGACGAATTAGTTATTATTATTTTTCAGCCCACTGCGTAACATCTTATTTTTATTTTACAGAGCCTGATCCGCTTTTTAATCGGTTAGCTATTATATTGCCTAAAAGCTAAGCAAAAGCAATGCCAAATGCAATAAAGTTGTCCGTTCGGTCAGGTTTTGTTTGGTTTACATGGGGTTTAGCAGATATTTATAAAAATATAAGTATTAAAGAAGGCGTAATTTAGAGGTGAAAACACACCAAGTTGGTGCGTGATTGCACCAACTTGGTTGCAAATGTGGCGTTTATAGTAATGCGTTAGGGCTAATAATTAAGCCATTTACATCGGCGTATAGCCAATCGTTAGGGTTAATTATGGTACTAAGCATGGTCACTGTTTGATTTTTATCTCCAAAGCCACGCTTTAATGTACTGCGCGGGGTTGAGCCCAGTGCCATAACCGGTAAATCCATAGTGGCAAGTATTTCAATGTCGCGACAACAGCCGTTAATAATCACGCCTTCCCAGCCGTTTTTTAACGCGCGCTCCGCCATAATATCGCCTATAAAAGCAAAGCGTTTGCTAGCAAAGCCATCAATAACCAGTACTTTACCCTTGCCGTTTTCATGCAGTATGTCGGCGGCAAAAGAGTTATCGTCTGGGCAGGTAACGGTAACTGCTTGGCCACTAAATGTGGTTTTTTTACCAAAGTGGTGCAGGCCGCTGTCGGCGACTTGTACGCTATTGCGGTGATCGTCAAATAAGTCTGGGGTGGTAAAATTATCCATGGGTTAAGCCTCACTGTGCTCAGGTATTTTTAAACCAATACCTTTTAAAATTATGTGGGCAGTTGATTGCGTTATTTGTGCCACATCGGTTTCGTCGTATTCTAATTTGTTCATAACCAGTAGCACTTCGGCCTGAAAGTCGGCGTAGTACTGCGTAGTTGACCAAATGGTAAATAATAAATGGTAAGGGTCAACATTATCCATTTTGTTTGCATCTATCCAGGCCTGAAACACGTCTACCTTTTGTTTTACCCACGGGCGTGTGTTGGTTCTAAAGTAGTTTTGCAAATAAGGAGCGCCGCGCAGTATTTCACTGGCAAATAAACGTGATTGCAGCGGCTGGTTTACTGCAAGTATTACTTTGCTTTTAATATAGTGATACAACACATGCGCAGGGTCGTCCTCAGGGGTTACGTTATCTAAGCCTAAGTTCCAGTGTGCAATAATGCGGTCTATTACGTTTTCGTATAGGCCGTCTTTGCTTTTAAAATAATATAAAATATTGGCCTTAGGAACGCCTGCTTCTTTGGCAACCATACTCATACTGGTGCCATCGTAACCAAGCTGAGAAAACAATTGCTCGGCGGCATCGAGTATTAATGTTTGGTTTTTTACTCGGGTGAGTTCTTTTTTATTTGGCTTTGTTTGTGTGCTCATTATGGCGATGCTGTTTTTAACGTGTTGAATGATTGTAACTTTACTGACCAAAAGGTCAAATACTTAAGTGCAGGCCAAAAACATCTTTATAACAATAAATGATGAGCAACAATTGTTTATCCCATTAATTACTGTTAGCGTAACGTCAAACATAAGTAGTACTTTTAGGTAGTTAATGGACTTTTTTTCTAATCATAAATACACGCTTTATGGCATTGCCGCTATTTTATTATGGAGTTGTTTAGTGGCTCTGCTCAGGGATGTTTCGGAGTTATTTGGCCCCATAGGTGGGGCGGCACTTATGTACAGTGTAAGCGCGCTGTTTTTAATTTTGGTAATGGGACGGCCTAAGTTTGCTGGGTTTAATAAGCGTTATATTATTTGGGGCACTGCTTTATTTGCACTTTACGAGGTGTGTTTAGCGCTGTTTGTAGGGCTTGCTAATAATCGCCACCAAGCGGTAGAAATGGCGGTTATAAATTATTTATGGCCCACACTTACCATTTTGCTCAGTATTATAGTTAACCGTAGTAAAGTAAGTGTTTGGATTTACCCCGGTATGCTACTCGCTTTTTTTGGTGTGGCTTGGTGCGTTGGTGGCGATAGTGGGTTATCACTTAATAGTATTATGGGCAATTTTGCCAGTAACCCAACGGCCTACTTGTTGGCGTTTGTAGCACCTTTTATTTGGTCTGTTTACTGTGTAATTACTCAAAAAAATAGCAATGGGCAAAATGCCATTGTGCTGTTTTTTATCGCCACGGCACTAAGCTTATGGGTGTTGTATGGATTAAGTGACGAGCCAAAAATGACCTTTACACTGCACGCGACCGTAACGCTTGTGCTAGCTGGTGTGGTTGTTGGCAGTGGGTATGCTCTTTGGAACCAAGCTATTATTGGCGGTAACTTAATGTTGCTTGGTACGCTTTCGTATTTTACGCCGGTTTTTTCAGCGATTATTTCGGCGCTTTATTTATCAATTACCCTTAGTGCCTCGTTTTGGCAAGGAGTAATAATGGTAACTGGCGGCTCACTCGTGTGCTATTTCGTAACGCGTGAAAAACCAGTTAAAAAGCAAATTAACGCCGTAAATTAACGGTGCAAATTTACGGAGTAAACGCATCCTTTTTTAACTGTGTTTGTTTAGCCAGTTAAGCGCAAGTGGCCATAATCCGTCAGATTTTTTGCTAAAAAATTTCATATGGCCAATTTCCTTCAAACCATAGTCGTGTGGGTTTAAGGTTAGGGTTTGTGCTTTTAATTTAGGAAAAACCGAGAGCATATCGGCAACATTTGCATTGTTAGCAATATCGTCATCGGTAGCATTAACCCATATTGAGGGCATAGAAAGCGTGTTGTAACAGTGTTGGAATACGGTATCACCAAATGCTGATTGCACATACCCTTGGGCGTTACACCATTTGCGCCATTGTTTAGCTACGCCTTTAGGTAGTGGCTCGCCCATGCCAAACCACTGCGATTTAGTATGACCAAACAAGGCATTACTAAGAGGAATAACCCCATTCATAAAAAAGTGCGCTTTAACCTGATACGCTAAGCTCATATTAGTTAATTTACCCGACGAGCAAGCAAAATTAAACGCGGAGCTTAGCTCGTTAGCGTTATGCATTAGCCCCACTAATTGCCCGCCGGCGCTATGACCCACTAAATGATACTGAGTATTAGGAAATACCCTTTGCAAATGCTCAAGCACCGCAGGCATGTCTTGCTCACCCCAACTTTGTAAACTGGCTTTGCTTTTTTTAATGCTGCGGTTAAGCGATTGGCCAATGCCACTGTTATCAAACGTAATAACGCCAAAGCCATGTTGCTGTAAGTAAGTAGCAAAGTTTGCATAAAACTGTTGTTTTATACCGGTTGCAGGGGCAATCATCACCGCACCTTTAATAGCGCTGGTGGGTGTAAATAGGTGTGCGCTTAGAGTTTGCCTGTCGTTACAAGTTATAGTGACGTGCTTCGAAGCTTTTGTGTTCATTACTTATTATTGCTTTTTTAAATGCTCAATCTAAAAATGGTAGCTGGTTAGACCAGCTTAATCAAGAATAGAATAACAGCTTAAACCAAAGCTTAATTACCAGGGGGCGATATACCGGTTTGTATCGTGTTTAGCGCTGACGTTTTGTAAAGGGGAAAAGCAGTAAAAGGGGTTTAATTTGTTAGCTTAAACCCCGTTGTAAAACTATACTGGCGTACTTGTATTGTGAGCAGATTTTGCTTTTACTTTTTTGGCACTAAAATAAAATATAAGTGCAAATACTACCGCACTAAAATCAACAGTAATACTTTGATAATATTTAAAATAGTGCTCTGTTAACAAGGCTTGTAATAGGGTAGAGCCCGCCATGCAAAAGCACAAACCTGCAAGGCTAACTAATCCCCAATAACTTGCGTGCTGAGTCCCTTTTTTAAAGGTGTAGGCGCAACAGATTATTTTGGTGACGACAGCAGTGACTCAAAAGCAATTTATTCAGAAACAAGCTTTAAGTTAACTAAAGCATTTACGCTCACCGCAGGGCTTAGAATAGAGAGCGAAGAGCAGCTTCGTAATTTTGATATGGCTTTTGGGGGCAGTAGGTTAGTTGAGCAATTAGATGACTCTAACACTATAAAATTACCTACATTAGCGATTCAATACAAAATTACAGATGAAACAACGTTATCGGCCAGCGCCCGTAGAGGTTATAACTCGGGTGGCGGCGCGTTAGATTTTACCGCACAAGAGTATTACTACTACGACCAAGAATCAGTAAACACCTACGAGCTAGGCTCGCGCAGTGTACTTAATAATGGTGATATTAATATTAGTGCGAACATTTTTTATAATAACTTTGGCGGGTATCAAGCGTTAAGTTCAGATAGAAAAATCACTAATATTGATGATGCTCATAGCTATGGTTTAGAGCTTGAAGCATACAGTATGTTAGGTGAGTAATGGCAACTCCATGCAGGGCTTGGGTTACTTAAAACTAAAATAGATGAATCGGCCACGTACAGCGATGCAGTTGGCAACGAGCTTAACTCTGCACCAGAGCTTACAGCTAGCTTAGGGTTGTCGCATTGGTTTACTGATAGCTTAAAAGTTAATGTAAGTGCTAATTATGTGGATGAATATTATGGTGATTTAACTAATACACAAGAGCGTATTGCCGGTGGTTACACAATTACACGTGCCACAATTAGTTACGATAGTGAGCATTGGTTAATGAGCGCTTATATTAACAACGCGTTTGATGAAGAGGAATATACATCGGTAGAACCTGCAAGCGGGCATTACCCAACAGGCTATGTGGCTGTTGTTAACCCTCAAACGCCTGGTGCGTCTGTAACGTATCGCTTTTAAGTGTCTCTTAAATAATGCACCGCAAAGTATAACTTACTCTTTTGGTATAATAATTTGAAGCCCTATAGTATTAGGGCTTTACAATAAAAGAGGGAGCCTTAAACAGGCTAATATTAGATAATATCACGAACTAGTTGTTTGTATGACTTGCCAATTTTAACTGATACGCCTGATGAAAGTTGAATGCTTTCATTACTTAACGTGACCACTTTGTTCTTGTTAATAACGTAAGATTTGTGGACTTGAATAAATGAAGTGTCAATTTCCTGTACTATGTATTTGAGAGTACTGCTTGCAAGTAATGCTTTTTCACCTTGCCATACCTTTACATAATTTCCATAAGCCTCAAACATGTCTATTTCGCTTAAATGAATTTTATGTTTTTCACGGTCGATTTTAAGCGTAATAGTTAGAGGTGCCTTAGAATTTAGCGTTACAAGTTTTCTTTTTTGCCGTACTTTATTTAATGCTAGGTCTAGGCGTTGCGCTGATACTGGTTTAAGTAGGTAGTCAGTTACATCAAGTTCAAAACCAGCTAAAGCATATTCTTGATATGCACTAATAATAACGACTTGAGGTCGGTTTGCGAGCACTTTTAGTAATGCAATGCCTGATATCTCTGGCATGTTTATGTCTAAAAATAACAAATCAATAGATGATGTGGCTAAAGCACATAATGCATCTTTAGCGTTAAGGTATTGCCCGATTATATTAATATCTTTATGAGCACTTAAATGATGCAGTAACACTTCATGAGCGAGCGGCTCGTCATCAACAATTATTGTGTTTAGCATGCAGTCAGCTCCAGTTTAAGTGTGGTTTGCCAAAGGGTGTTATTTTTATCAATAATTAATGTGTGCTTATTAGGATATAAAAGAGTTAGCCTGCGGCGTAAATTGTTAAGCCCTACGCCGTGTTCTAAATTGTTATTAGTTAGAATAGGGTTAGAGGAGAATAGCGTAAGTATGTTATTGGCCATGGTGATTTTAAACACAACCGTTACTTTTTGTGATGTGGGCTCCACACCATGCTTTATCGCATTTTCTAAAATCATTATTAACAGTAGTGGAGAAATTAAATAGTGTTGTTGGTATTCAGGCCATTGCACATCAAAGTGACAGCGATCAGTGTTTCGTATATTGTGTAAGGCAATAAAACCCTTTAAGTAATTGATTTCTTTTTCTAAACTCACTTGTGTTTTTTGACCTTCATAAACACTGTAACGTAGTAAATTAGCTAATTCCATAACTAAGCCTGGTGCATTATCTGCTTTTTTTAATGTCAGCGCATAGAGGTTGTTTAATGTATTAAATAAAAAATGAGGGTTAATTTGCTGTTGAAGTAGTTTTAGTTCTGTTTTTGTTTGTTGTTGAGCAATATTACTAATTTGCACGTGTTGTTGCTGTCGTTCAAACGCTAAAATAATGGGGGTGCTTATAGCCAAAAATAAAAATACAAACTGATAGTTTTCGGGGCTAAAAATATTATTATTACCGCCTGGAGTTAGGTTAGCAATGCCTACAGGTAAATCATTAATTGGTAACAGTAGCACACAGGATATTAAAACAGGTGTAAGTACAGCGAGGCTGATTAAATTTGCAAACAGAAACATCAATACTCCATGATACGTTAATACATAACGTATTAATAAGTATCGGTTTATTAAATACACGCCATAGACTAATCCTACAGAAAAAGTAATTTGCCAAAGATAGCCCAAAAAAATATCAAATTGTGTAAATATTTTATGCACGTCAATAATGGGCTCAATAGGCTGATTTAACATGGGATTAATATGGGTATTAAGTATGCTAGCTGTAATTATTGCCCAACCTAAAAGTACTATACACACAACGCTATCAAGTGATAACAAAGATTTAAGCCATTTTTTACTCAACACATTGTGATTTCTATTAGTGCGTCTAGTGATAAGCCATATACCACTTGCAGATGCGCACATTGCCCAACATTGTTCATTAATAAATTGCCACTGAGCAAAGTTAAAAAGCTGGATATTTAAAATCAGTAGGAGAGATGGGTAGGCTAAAAATCCTAACAACCAAGCTATGATTGCGGGTGTAAGCAATAAGCGATACGCAAATGCATGGGCAATAAATAAGGGAATGCACTGTAGAAAAAGTTGAGTATTAATAGTCAGGTATTGGCCAATTGACTCCATATTTGAGGACAAAAAGCGTATGTGAGATTCGAGCAAAATAGCAGCCATTAGCGGTAAATAGATTATAAGTTGGGTAATGCTAAAGCGTTGCCATATTGGTGTATTGGCTTGCTGCATATATAACTCCATTTTTATTATAATTAGTGAGCAGTTAGGCTGGGATAAAGTTGTCTTTTTATTGTAAACATTACCTTTACATAATTCATTACGCTAAGCGCATTAGTTTATCGATAAAATCATTTAAATCGTAATTATTAATTCAAAATAATTGTTTTATTTCATGTTGTTAATGAATATTCCAAGTATGCCTAGGCTTCTTATTTTTATGATGAAAGTACATATTTAAATGATCAACGTCACTTTTTCGTTTTCATCATTTATTTCAATGCGTTAACCATTACATGTTCGCTTGTTTCAACTTGATTTCTTAAGCTGGTGTTATATCAACTAAGGATGAAACTAATGCTTACATTGAAAAATATCAACAAAAAATACGTAGATGGTACGCAAGCTTTGAATGATGTGACGATCACTCTACCCGCCGGTATGGTAGGACTACTTGGGCCAAATGGCGCGGGTAAATCAACCCTTATGCGCACAATTGCGTGTTTACAAAATGCAGACTCCGGATACATTAATTTTAATGGCCTTGATGTGATTAGCCAACCAGGTGCACTTCGTTCGCAACTAGGTTATCTACCACAATATTTTGGCGTATATCCCAATATGAGTTGTCGAGCGTTACTTGAGCATATCGCAGTGTTAAAAGGTATAGATGGTAATACACGTAAAAACCAAATTAATAGTTTACTTGAACTGACTAATTTGACTCAGTTTGCTAATAAGAAGCTTGTTAATTTTTCGGGAGGAATGAAGCAACGTTTTGGCGTAGCTCAGGCTTTATTAGGAGACCCAAAGCTAATTATTATGGATGAACCCACCGCAGGACTTGATCCAATGGAACGAGAAAGTCTAAATAATTTGCTTGTAAGTATAAGCCAAAACAGATTGATACTGTTATCGACCCATATTGTTGAAGATATAGAAAGTTTATGTCACTACGCAGCCATTATAGACAAAGGAGCACTTATACAAAGCGGAGACGTAAAAGAGTTACTAACTACTTTAGACGGTAAGATATGGCAGCTTGAAAGCTTACCTACCGGCATACCAAATCAGCATGTATTAAGTAAGAGCTATCGCTATGGAAGATCTTCATTTCGTGTTTATGCAGATACGGCGCCTGCACAAAATGCGATAAACTCGCCCGCCACGCTTCAAGACAAGTACTTTTATTCACTCAATAAAGGAAATCAAACATGTTGATTTTTAATGAGTGGCGATATGCAGTGCGCCAACCACTTGTTTGGCTTTGTATAATTATCCCTTTAATATTTGCGATTATGTTGTCATATGGGTTTGCAACGGTTGAGGTTGATTCGTTAAAACAATTTAAGTTAAATATTACAATGCTACAAATGATGCAGTTACCTATGCTTGTGGGAGTATTGGCACCCGTTATATTTTTACGAGATCAACACGCGTCTATGCAGGAGCTTATTTCCGTTACGCAAGCTAGCTTATTTAAGCGCAGTTTAGCAAGGGTATGCATACTGATTTGCTTGGTTTTCATTATCAGCTTAAGCGCTATTTTAATAATGGCGTTCATGCATATAAGGCAATTAGGCTATATACCAAATACGGCTTCTTTTACTTTATTTAGTAGCTTTTTAGTATTGTTACCTAATAGCTGCTTGTTAGTTGTGATTGCTTTTTATATTTGCCATAAATCAGCAACTTCATTACCTAATTATGTTTTTTTTGCAGTGCTGTGGGTAGGCTATATAGTGCTTGCAAGTATTACCGGAAACCCAATGCTTGCTGGAAGCAGTATTATAAGCAATAGCTTTTATACATTATTTATTTGGCTTGACCCTTTTGCATACACCGGTGTAATAAACAGTTTAACTAATTCATTAGGAGCTTCGTTTGCCATCAATCGCGTTGTCGTGAGTTTGCTCGCTGTTGGTATTTTTTTGATTACTCTTAATCAAAATACAATTTTAAAGAATAAAAAAGCTAATAAAGGTCAAAGTACTAACGAATACATTCGTCATAACATGTTAGAACTCGCTGAATATAAAACAGCTAGGGTCATACAAAAACCATTTTTGATGATGGCCAGTTTATATAAAATTACACTGGTTAATTTGGTTTCACATCCTATAACGTTACTGATTATTCTTATTTGGCCAGTGATGGTTTTTAACAGTGTTGCCTCGTCGTCAGGGTATGTTGAACCAATGAGTGTTATGAGCACCACAAGTCTAGATGCGATTAGCTATTATGCATTTGATATGCAACTTTTAATTGGGACTTTATTGTTGGCTTTGTGGAGCTGGGAAGTAAGCTGTTTCGCCAAATACTATAATATAGCAGAGCTAATTGCTGCCACCCCCCTTAAAACATATTACTTTATAATCAGTCAGTTATTCGTATTAGGTACGATGATATTGGTTTTTTTATCAATGAGCTTGTTAGGTGCAAGTGCAGCTCAGTGGTTTTTACACAGTGCGTATCAATTGGAAGCACATTTGAGCATTTTATTTTTGATGTTTATTCCTCTTACCATCATTGCATGTGTATTTTTGTGCGTATTTAATTTATGTCGTTCGCAGCTTATTGCCGGTTTGCTAATTGGTGCTATTTTACTAATCAAATTCACACCAATAATGACTTATTTTGGTCTTACACATACATTGTGGAGTGTTGGTTGGACGCCTTTGCAAGCACCAGATAACTTTTGGGGTTATCGTGCAAGTATGAGTAGTTATTGGCCTTATATATCAGTTTGGTTAGTGGCGTGTATAAGTCTAGTTATAATTACGGGAGTTTTTAATCACCGAGGTACTGGGTTGAGCCGAAGAGTATTGGGGGTTAAACATTTTTGGTTATTCATTCCTCTGCTTATCACTGTGGCATTATTTACTCAATTGCATTTAAGACTAGTTGAAGAGAAGCCTTTAACCAACTCGCATAAGCGTGAGGCTTTTAAAGCACAGTACGAAAAGTCTTTTTCACAATGGCGCAATGTAGCACAGCCAAGAATTGTTCACATTGATGCAAATGTAGACTTTTACCCACAAAAGCAGCAGGCTCATTTTTCCTTAATATATACTTTAAAAAACACTCATCAAGAGTCTATTAAAGAGGTATTGATTGGGCGTGCAGGTTTTTATAAATGGGCTAATATTGAAATCGATGGCGCGCAAAGGGCTAAAAGCTTTCTCTTGCTTAATCAAGCTGTGTTTCAGTTTGAGAATGAAATGCAGCCAGGAGAAATACGTAAACTAGTTACACGGTTTTATGTTCATCAAGCTAAGCTTTGGCCAGTGAGAGGCCATCAGATAATAACCCCTGAATTTAGCTATATAAGATCAGTGCCTTTATTGCCCACTGTTGGCTATCAAGATAATTATGAATTAACCGATCCTATACTTCGGCAGCAACACGCACTTAAAGTGAAGCAGTCTATTAGACCCACGAAGCTATTTGCTAAAACGGCGAAAGCAAGTACTCATTACCAGTGGCTTACTATGTCTAGTAAAGTGAGTACAACAAGTGGTTATCAGGTTATAACCCAAGGAGAAGAAATATCACGTACCAGCAAAGATGACCGCGAAATATTTCATTTTGAGACTCGTACACCCATAAATGCAATCCCAGCTTGGGTGACGGTGCCTTACTCCCCTGTTACCAAGCAGCAAAATGGCGTGATGTTAAACGTGTTTGCTAAAGACAAAAATGAGCCTGCACGAGCAGATTCTATAGCTGTAAACCTTAGCGCAATGGGCGATACAATAAAATGGCTTAATAAGATAAGCCCTTATAGAGCAAAACAATTAAGTTTAATAGGCTCGCCTAGGCTTGGTGTAACAGGTTATGCACTGCCGCAGCTTATACTTATTGAAGACAGTGTTGGTTTTAGATCAAAGCCAAGTGCTAATGCAGGCTTTGATCAACGTTATCGCCGTGCAGTTCACGAAACTGCGCATCAATGGTTTGGACATGATATTGGTAATGGAGTATTTGCAGATAGCGCTTTTTTAGTGGAGTCTTTAGCAAAGTACATTGAGCTTGTTGTTATAGAGCAACGTTATGGGAAAAAGGCCATGCAAGCGCTTGTAGAGTATGAAACATCACGTTATCAGCAAAATGCTTTAATGAATATAAAGGAAAAGTTAGCCTTGGTTGATGCTACACAAGGTTTCGATCAATATTCTCGATCAACCATTGTCTTTGCCAAGTTACGAGCTGTTATTGGTGATAAACCTATTATTCGCGCGCTCAGGTCGATCTGGAAAAATAATAGTTACCCAAATAGGCCTGCTAACTCTATGGACTTTATACGCGCTTTAAAATTTGAAGCAGGGATAGAGCATGAAGCATTAATAAATAAACTTTTATTAGAATAAGTAAAAGTATTTAAGGTAAATGAAAGCCCATAGAGTAGGGCTTCTCATTTGAATCTATTTTTCATTATTTACCTGTGCTAATAAGTCGAGCACTTTTTGTTGGCCAAATTTTTGTGCAAATTGCTCGGCTGTTTGACCGGCTTTGTTTTGATGTGCGTTGTCGCAATCAAGGCCTACAAGTGTTTTAGCTATGCTAAATTCGCCTCTAAATATGGCGGCCATTAGGGCTGTGTTACCGCGGTTATCTTCAAGGCATGCATTAGCGCCTAGTTGCAATAAGGTGTTTACCGTATTTTTATTGCCATGGTAGGTGGCAATCATTAGCGCGGTGTAACCTTTGTTGTTGTAACTATTAATAGGAATGCCAGCATCTACAAATTGCGTTATTACGGCGGTGTCGTCGGTGCGTGCGGCTGCAAAGTAATAAGCAAGTAAGCTGTCGTATTGCGACTGGGCGGTGCTTTGTTCCGTTACAGGGCTTTGTGGCTCATTGGCAAAGCTTGAAAAGCTCATCACTAAAGTAAATATAATAAGTAATTTACGCATACTGTTTACCTTTTTAAAAAAGAGGAAAGCTAGGCTTTCCTCAATAACTTACAGGTTGGGTAAAATATTAAAGCTTAGCGGCTAGTTGCTTAACTTGTTTCATGTCGCCGTTTACAGCGTTAGTTAAGCGTGTACCGTATTCGCTATCTGCTTTGTAGAAGTGGCTAAGCATTTTGTGCATAACTTTGCTGTCTTTCACTTTGCCTAAATCGCCGGCTAAGTTGTTAACTAAGTTAGTGCGCTCTTGCTTGCTAAAGCTGCGGTAAAGTACACCCGCTTGAGCAAAGTTTTGCTGCTTTTTAATTGCGGCTTGTTGTACGTAGCCTTTAAGCTCTGTGTTACTTCTGCGTGCAATTGGGTTTTCTGCAACGTTTTCGTGACTTGGTTGGTAGTTCACGTTACTTGTTGTATTACCGTAGTTCATTGCGCCGTCTTGGTTGTAGTTAACCACTTCAACTTTTGCACGGTTAATTGGCAATTGCTGGTGGTTAGCACCTAAGCGGTACATTTGCGTATCAGCGTAAGAGAAAACACGCCCTTGTAATAGTCTGTCTTCAGATGGCTCAATACCCGGAATTACATTTGCCGGTGCCATAGCAACTTGTTCTGTAGATTGGAAGAAGTTAGTTGGCATACGGTTTAGGGTCATGGTGCCTACTTTAGTTTCTTTAACGTCTAACCACATTTTTGTTGCATCTAATGGGTTGTAGTCAAAGTCATCTAACTGCGACGGATCAAGGGTTTTAATGTATAGATCCCACTTAGGGAAGTTGCCTTTACCAATCTCGCTGTATAGGTCGCGTGTTAAGTGTTGGAAGTCTTTACCTTGCACTTCGTTTACTTCTTTAGCATCAAGGTTGTCTATACCTTGTTGGCTTACCCAATGAAACTTAACGTATTTAACATCGCCTGACTTATTAATCATTTTGTAAGCATGTACGCCCCAGCCGTCCATTTTACGTAGGCTTGCTGGTGTACCGTAGTCGCTGTATACCCACGTTAACATGTGAGTAGAACCTGGCTCGTATGAGAAAAAGTCAAAAAAGCGGTTAGGATCTTGAATGTTATCTACCGGTGATGGCTTTAACGAGTGAACCATGTCTGGAAATTTAATCGCATCGCGAATAAAGAATACCGGTAAGTTGTTACCTACTAAATCCCAGTTACCTTGGTCGGTGTAAAACTTAGTAGCAAAACCACGTGGGTCACGTAGTGTTTCTGGGCTACCTTTTGAGTGAATTACTGATGAAAAACGTACAAATACGTCAGTTTCTTTGCCCGCTTCTGCAAATGGCGCTGCAATTGTTAAATCATCTAACTCTTTAGACGCTACAAACACACCGTGTGCACCAGTACCACGCGCATGCACTACACGCTCAGGAATACGCTCACGTGCAAAACGTTGTAGCTTTTGAATTAGGTGTACGTCTTCAAGTAATACACTTCCGCGCTCACCTGCGGTAATAGAGTTTTGGTTGTCGCCAACAGCTGCGCCGTTGTCTTTAGTAAGGGTAGTTGCGGCACTTGCAGGTAATGCCATTGCTAAAGCTAATGCGCTTAGCGTTAACGTAGATTTATTATTAATCGTGTTTTTTTGAGTATTCATTGTCGACCTCATCTGTATAAAAGTGCCGGCAGTGTTGCTGGCTGTTTAACTGTTAACGAGTGTATTAACAAAAGTGAGTTCGGTAAAATTGATTGTCTAGATTGGAGTAATCACAAATTTAGATTGCTGTTTGCGTGCTGCCTTCTATTTTCTAAATAGCGGTTTTGCAATGTTCGACCTTAGTCGTAATTGCAATTTTGAAATCAATGAAAATACAGACAATTTCATATTTAATGAATAAATATTCACCACTGTGGTGCGTTTTTCACTAACAAGATGTTGACTTATTATAACAATAAAGAGAATATGCTCACCTGCTGGGCTTATGCTCAAGTTAAGGTTGCACCAAACTAGGTGCATAAAAAGGGGCAATATGAATACTAAAATAGAATTAGTTATTTTTGATTGTGATGGCGTTGTTATAGATAGCGAAATATTAAGCGCGCAAGTGTTAATAAACATGCTTGCAGAGATTGGCGTTAATATTGACAGAGCCTATGTACAACAATATTTTTTGGGCTGTAATTTTAAAACAGTCACCCAAAACTTATTCGATACCTTTAACGTGACCTTAGCTGAGAGCTTTGAAGCCGATTACCGAGAAGCACTATTAAACGAGTTCGAAACTGCATTAATGCCAACTAACGGCATTAAACACGTGCTAGAGCAATTATCTGTACCTTGCTGTATTGCAACAAGCAGTAGCCCTAAACGCACCGCTAAAGCGCTTAATGTGGTTAATTTATCGCAGCACTTTAATAAGGTATTTACCTCAAGTGAGGTAAAGAATGGTAAACCAGCGCCCGATTTATTTTTACATGCCGCTGAGCAAATGGGCGTGAAGCCACAAAATTGTTTAGTGATTGAAGATTCAAAAGCCGGCGTGTGCGCCGCACTTGCCGCCAATATGCAGGTTTTGCATTACAGCGGGGGTGGGCATATGCAAGATGCAGTGAACTTTGTTCACCAAGCTTACCCAGAGGTAGCGCATTTAACGCATTGGGATGACTTTTATAAGCAGTACCCAGCATTACAAACACAGTAATAGAATATCAACGTTGAGCTTTATTACACTGACAAAGCTTAACGTAAAAATGCATTAATTATTAATTAGTTATAGTAGTAGCATTATAAAAAGGCACGGTGATTTACTCACTATTAATTTAAATAAAAAACACTTATTTAAATTAATAGTTAACCTGAACTTTGGTTAAGAGATTTACTAACATATTAAATCAAAAGTGATATCTATGTTTATTTTCTCTAGCCAGAGATTTACAGTGAAAACAAGGCGAAATTACGCGTCAATAGCTAGCCTATTGCAAGTAAATTTAACGTAGTTAGCGCTGGAAATAGCTGCTTGAGATAGATTTATTATCCAGAGTTCAGGTTAGTTAGGGCTGTGCTTAAAACAATAGGAAAATACCATGGCATCAAGTCCACACACACAAACATTTAACGATGTTAACGAAGAGCAATTGCCCGTTGCTAATCATAAGCTTCATGGTTGGAAGCACTTTGCCGGTTTATACGCTGGTGAACACGTTGCTGCAACCGAGTTTGTTATTGGTGCAACCTTTGTTGCATTAGGGGCATCGACCATCGACATTTTATTAGGTTTATTAATTGGTAACCTATTAGCTATGTGTTCGTGGTGGTTAATTACCTCTCCAATTGCGGTAGAAACACGCTTAAGTTTATACAACTACCTAAATAAAATTGCGGGTAACTCAATGACCAAGCTCTATAACTGGGCAAACGTGGTCATATTTAGTGTGATATCCGCCGCCATGATCACGGTATCGGCAACCGCAGTGCGGTTTTTGTTTGATATACCCGCGCAACTCGATTGGTACCCTAACAGCTTAGCATTTGTGGCCATTGTTTTATCGGTTGGCTCTATTGTTGTATTTGTGGCTATGTATGGTTTTTCAACCGTTGCTGATTTTTCTAAAATTTGTGCGCCATGGTTATTTGTTATTTTTATAGCAGGCTCGTTTGCATTGTTCCCTGAGCTTTCTAATCATGTATTAGGAGTGACCACGCTAACAGGGTTTGATGACTTTATGGCGATAGGGGATTCTTCTATTTGGACCGGTACCACCGCTGATGGCGAAAAAGGTATTGGCTTATTAGAGGTTATTGGTTTTGCATGGGCTGCAAACTCTATTACCCACTTTGGCTTAATTGATATGGCAATTTTTAGATTTGCTAAACGCAAAAGCTACGGTTTGTTTTCAGGCGTAGGTATGTTTTTTGGCCATTATTTAGCATGGATATCGGCCGGTATTATGGGCGCAGGTGTTGCGGTATTACTTAAAACAACTATTTCATCACTTGACCCAGGTGACGTTGCTTACCACGCATTAGGCTGGACAGGCTTTGTTATTGTAATTATTGCGGGCTGGACTACAGCTAACGCTAACCTTTACCGTGCAGGCCTTGCAGCACAATCTATTTTTGTTGACCAATCGCGTGAGCGCACTACCGCAATTGTCGGTGTTGTAACCGTTATAATTGCGTGTTTCCCGTTTGTATTTTCGCAAATGTTACCGCTTTTAACTTACGCAGGCTTATTAGTAGTACCTGTAGGCGGCATTGTATTTGCCGAGCATGTTTTATTTCCTAAAATTGGTTTAACCCGTTACTGGGCTAAATACAAAAACATTACACGTAGCGTACCAGCCATTGCCTCTTGGGCATTAGCACTAGTGTTTGGCTTTGGTTTAAATGCGATTGATGTAATGTCATTTTACTACTTATTTATTCCTACTTGGGTTTTCACCATTGTTATTTACACGCTACTGGCTAAAAAATATGGCGCAGGTGAAGACTACAGCAAAGAAATTGCAGCAGAAGAGCAAGAGCAGCAAGACATTAAAGAGTACCAAGCAGGACTTGCAGAAAACGTTCAAGCTCCAGTTGTTGATAACTCAATGCTAACCAAAATGTTAAATGGCGTGTCGACTGTTTCGTTACTTATTATTTTTGGCTTTGCCAGCCAAGTAATGTTTTTTAGTGACAGCATGAGCATTTACGCAGGAAATAAATCTCAGTTTGAAATTGCATGTTTTATTTGCACCATTATTTATTTTGCAACCGCTTACTGGTCGCTATTGCGCCATAAAGCACTCAATACTGCATCTTAATTTAAATTTTTTATATTGTTTTAGTAAGGCCGCACCATGACGCAACACCAGCACACTGACGCTCTTGTTAAAGGGCTAAACCAACAAAGCTTGGCAGATATGCCAAGCCATGTAGATACACCAAACTACGACCGTAGTAAGCTAAAAGCGGGTATAGTTCATATTGGTGTGGGCGGCTTTCACCGTGCTCACCAAGCGGTGTACATTAACGAGCTATTAAAAACGCCAGGTGCTGAACAGTGGGGTATTTGTGGTGTTGGCTTATTAGAAGGTAACCGTGGTCTGCGCGATATTTTAAAGCAACAAGACTACCTTTACACGCTAACGGTAAGACACCCAAACGGGCAAATAGATAACAAAGTTATTGGCTCTATGATTGACTTTTTGTTTGCTCCAGAGGACAAGCAAGCGGTTATTAATAAGCTTGCGCACAGCGATACGCATATTGTGTCGTTAACCATTACCGAAGGCGGCTATAACTTTAACCCAGTAACGGGTGAGTTTGATTACTCAAACCCAGACATTATTAACGACATTAATAACCCGAACGACCCAATTACGGCGTTTGGCTACATTACTGCTGCGTTAAAGCTACGTAAAGAACAAGGCCTTGATGCGTTTACAGTACAGTCGTGCGATAACATTCAGCACAACGGTAATGTAACGCGTAAAATGCTACTTGCCTTTGCGGCCGAGCAAGACAAAGAGCTAAGCGAGTGGATTGCTACTAACGTAACTTTCCCAAATGCAATGGTTGACCGTATTACGCCAGTATCTAAAAAGAGCGATATCGACTACGTTGTTGATGCGTACGGTGTTAGCGATGAATGGCCAATTACCTGTGAGTCGTTTACTCAATGGGTAATTGAAGACTCATTTTGCTGCGGACGCCCAAATTGGGATAGCGTTGGCGCACAATTTGTAAGTGACGTAACACCTTTTGAGACCATGAAAATACGCTTATTAAATGCAGGCCATTCGGTACTGGGTTTATTAGGCTCTGTACATGGCTACGGCACAATTGACGAAACAGTATCAGATCCTTTATTTGCTAAGTACTTACGTGCGTTTATGGATAGAGAAGTAACGCCTAACCTAGAAAAATTAGAAGGCATTGATCTTGAAATCTACAAAGACACGCTAATTGAGCGCTTTGCTAATCCAAACATTAAAGACAGCTTATCGCGCATTTGTTCAGAAAGCGCAGCAAAGCTACCTAAGTTTTTAATTGCCACTATTAACGAAAATCTAGCCCATGGCCGTGATGTATCACTTGCGACCCTGGTTATTGCTGCATGGTGTTTTTACAGCGATAAAGGCGAAGATGAGCAAGGCAATAGGCTTGAAATAATCGATGCAATGCAAAGCGAGTTACATGAAGCCGCGGCTAAAACGGCGACTGATGACCTTGCATTTTTATCGCTAACTAGCTTATTTGGCGATTTAAACACGCAAAGTGCCTTTACGTCTCACTACAAAAACAATGTAGAAGCGTTATACGCACCGGCTAGCAAAATTAAAGCAATTATGAATAACGTGCTTGAGCCTAAAGGTAACTAATAATGAGCATTTTAATTGATTCTAAACAAGGTAAAGACGTAAGCGTAAGTTGCTTTGGCGAAGTACTATGGGATTGTTTTGCAAACGATAAACGCTTAGGCGGCGCGCCGCTTAACATGTGTGTGCGTATTAACTCACTGGGCATTAAAGCCGACATGATAAGCGCTGTAGGTAACGATGAACTCGGTACTGAGCTACTAGGCGAAATTAAAAGCAAAGGCGTAAGCTGCGAATACATTGGCGTTAATAACGACAAAAAAACCAGCACAGTACAAGTTACCTTAGATAAAAGCGGCTCAGCCAGCTACGAAATAGTTGCCGACACTGCGTGGGATAACATTGAGCTTACAGACTCACTTATTGAAAAAGTAAAAGCCAGTGATGTATTTGTATTTGGCAGCCTTATTGGCCGAAGCGAAGCCTCACTTGCCACATTAAACCAATTAGTTGATGTAGCTAACTTTAAAGTGTTTGACGTAAATTTACGTGCGCCACACTACACGTTAGACACATTAGTAGATTTAATGAATAAAGCCGACTTCATCAAATTGAACGATGAAGAGCTTTATGAAATTGCCAAAGCAATGGGCTGTAAGTTCCATTCACTTGAGCAAAACTTAGCGTTTATTGCACAGCAAACTAACACCGAATACTTATGTGTAACTAAAGGCAGCCACGGTGCACTACTAACCATAAAAGGCGAAAATTACTATAACTCAGGTTATTTAATTAGCGTTGTGGATACAGTAGGCGCGGGTGATTCGTTTTTAGGGTCGTTAATTTATCAGCTTTGTAGTAGCGATTGTGCACAACATGCTGTTGATTTTGCGTGTGCAGTAGGTGCTATGGTGGCCGAAAGTGCCGGTGCTACACCTACACTGACTCATGAACAAATTAACGAGTTTATGAGCCCAGCGTAACGTAAAAAATCACAGTTACACCCAATCATTGTGTGTGTAAGCGGCTTTACTTTTATAGTAAAGCCGCTTTTTTTTGCTTTAATTTTTATTAATGAAGCCGTTTAGATTAAGTGTTGAGCAAGGTGCATAAAAAGTAACTCAAATAGGGTCTGTTGACCTTTGCAGTTTGAAATTTGTTCAAACTAGGGGCGGT
>NZ_DJHW01000089.1:0-16444 GCF_002433295.1 Pseudoalteromonas sp. UBA6610
TCGGAAAGGACAGAACCCGGCTTATAGGCTAACTCACTCATTCAACAAAAAAGCCCGCAGTTGACGCTGCGGGCTTTTTTGTGCCTAAAATTTGATGAAGTACTTTTTTTTTTAAGGCTCAGGCTGTCCTTTTTTAAGTCGCTTACTGAGTGCTGGCTGCGATATACCGAGTAGTTGCGCTGCCATTGATTGATTTGAGTTGCTACGTTTCATAGCTTCTGCTACCAGTAATTCTGCGGCTTGTTTTAAAGTGGGTAGCGTTGATGTTGACTCAAATAAGGGCTTTGCAAGCTGGGCTTGCATATCTAATTTAGGCACGGCGCTGCGTACGCTTTCAAACGCTTTCATAGACAGTGCGCCGCTTTGGTGGGTGCTCATTGCATCAAAGGCCATGGCGCGCAGCTCTCTTATATTGCCCGGGAAAGCGTAGTTTTCGAGTAAAATTAATAATTCTTTTGGAATACTTGCCACCGGTTTATTAAATTCTTGTGCGGCAAGCGTTAAAAAGTGCTCTAGTAATAAGGCTATATCTTGCTTGCGCTCTCTAAGCGGCGGAATATTTACATGATGAATTTTTAAACGGTAGTATAAGTCGTTTCTAAATTCGCCATTTTCTTTTTTAGTGAGTAAGTTTTGGTGGGTGGCTGCAATAATGCGCGCGTTGATGCGCTTTGGGGTATCGCTGCCTACTGGGTAATATTCGCCTTCTTGCAAAAGCCTTAATAACTTTACTTGCGAGGCCAGGTTTAAATCGCCAATTTCATCAAGAAATAGTATCCCGCCTGATGCGCGTTCTATCATGCCTTTGCGGGCTTGCTCAGCGCCTGTAAAAGCGCCTTTTTTATGGCCAAATAAGGTATCCGAAAATAAGTTATCGTCAAGGCCGGCTACGTTTACACACACAAGTTCGCCACTGCAGCTACTGGTTTCGTGAATGGCTCTGGCTATAAGCTCCTTTCCTACGCCGCTTTCTCCGGTAATAAGAATGGGTTGTTGGCTATTTGATATAGACTCAATGTAATTAAACACCGAATGCATTTGATGATCTACACTGATAATTTTAGAAAACGCAGGATGCAGGCTTGTTTGGTTTTCTAGCAGATAGCCGCGCATGGCTTGGTTTTCTAGGTTTAGCTCTTGAAAACGCACCACTTGCATTATGCTATTACTTAGGCGTTCTGGATCTTCTGTTTTTACATGATAACCATAAGCACCTAATTTTATACATTTTACAGCGGCTTCTACTTGGTTAATGCCGCTGATGATCACCACCGAAATATGCGGAAAAAGTTCTGTAATTTGCGCTATAAGCTCATCACCGCTGATATGTGGCATGTTTAAATCAAGCAATACAACGCGAACATTCCCTTGGTTTAGTTTGGCAATTACATCGCGGCTATCATTACATTGTACAATGTTGTTAATGCCGCAGTAGCGCTCTATTGCAAACGATATGCTTCGTAAAAAGCTGTTGTCGTCATCACAAATGAGGACCTCAAAACTAGGATATAAATTAGTATTCATAGTTCACTCTCGTGTTGTAATAAGGGTAGTGATAGCTTTACTTTTGTGCCTTTACCGAGGGTTGATTTAAAGGTGAGGTGGCCTTGGTGATCTGCCACGATCCCCGCTGATACAGAAAGCCCTAAGCCGGTGCCGCCAGATTGTCGTTTGGTGGTATAAAACGGGTCGGTGAGCTTAATTAAGTGCTGTTGATCAATGCCTACGCCTTGATCTTCAATGCTCAGCACAACCTGATTGTGTTTAGTATGGAAATAGCTGGTGATAATAATTTTTTGTGATTTGTCTTCAAGCGCTTGGCAGGCATTTAAAATTAAATTAACGATTACCTGCTCAATGCGGCTGCCGCTGCCTTTAAACGCAGGCAGTGAGTTGGCTAAGTTAACCTCTAAGTGGTTTGTAGAGTTTTTAATTTGATTTGTGACTAAGCGAATAGAGCGGTTTGTTAGTAGGTTTAAATCTAGCTGCTCAGTTTTCTCATGCGATGCTTCACCTTTTACAGCAAAGCTTTTTAAATCCTCTACTATGCCTTTTACCTTGTTACTGGCAATGTGCATATCGTCTAAAATTTCTGGCAGCATATGTTTAAAGCGCTGATAGCTTACACCGGCAACAAGAAAGTCGCCTTGGCGTGCTTGATGCTCATCAAGTATGTCTGTTGCATCTTCAAAGGCTTCTTTTATAAACGGAAAATTTAACGTTAAAATACTACATGGGTTATTAATTTCGTGAGCTACTCCCGAAACCAACACCCCCAGAGAGGCCATTTTATCTGCATGAAGTAGCTGTAACTGCTGGGCTTGTAGCTCTTTGGTGCGGCTTTCTACTTTTTTGCGCAGGGCTTTGTTCCAAATTATCACCACGGTACTAATTAGTAGCAGCACCACTACACATATACCCGCTATTACGCCGGCTTTAGACCAAGGTGATACGTTTAACGGGCCAAACCATTTATCGTAAATTTCTTGCTGGCGGCCGGTGTTTTTTAAAATAGCTAAGCCTTGAGTAAATTGCGATAACAGCGCTTCATCTGCGGTTTTAGTGGCATAGCCATAAAGCCGGTTTCTTTCTAGGCTAGAAATAGCAGTGATGTTTGATAGCCCCAATTTTTTACTTAAATATAAACCGGGTAAGTTTGAAACCACTGCAAAGTCATAGCGGCCAGAGGCAAGCAAGCGCAGGGCATCGGCATGGGTTTCAACCGGTATAAGGGTAATGTTTAAGCCTGAGTGGTTAAGCATATCAAATGCCGAGCCATTGCTTTGTACAATAACGCGGTAGTTTTCAAGCTCGCTGTAGTGCGTTATTTTAGGGCTATTGTCGCGCGCAAATATAGAGTGGTTAACAAACGTGTGCGGGCTAAAGTTATACAGATCGGTGCGCTCGGGTGTGGCGGCCATGCCTTGTAAAATATCCACATTTCCACGGTCAAACTCGGCTCTTATTTCGGCCCAGGGCATTAGCTTTATTTTTATATTAAGCCCCATTACAGCGGCTATTTCTTGGCTAAGTTCTACGTTGTAACCTGTAAGTTCACCACCTTCGTTAATAAACTCATAAGGGGGGTAGTTAAAATCTCCGCCCACTATAATTTGTTTTGGCTGCGATAAATTAGCTTGTGCAATGCAGTTTAGGCTATTGAAACCCAGTAGGCTTAGTAGCGCTATTTTTAATACATAAAACCAAGCGTTTTGTTTAATAAACAAGTGAGTAAACCTCTGCATTTTTTAGTTGTGGTAGTGCGTTAGTAAATTGTCTAAACAGTACAAATAAAATGGCGTTTATGTTCCTTTTACAGCCGCAAAAAGGTTGTTTTTAGTTGGCAGCAGGGGACTATAGTCTGTATTTTAATTTTATATAAATTAGGTACTAACGAATTTATCATGGTTTTAAGTCTTATCTATTTATACTTTAAACTAAATAAGAATAAATTAATTGTTAATTAAGGTTTTTTGTAAGGCAGTTATGTCTTTTTAAGGCTGTTTAATAAAATAAAAGCGATTTAATATCGGCTATTAAATCGCTTTTATTGGTTGGGCCTATTTAGAGAATGTTGACCTGTGTAGATTAACGTTTTTCAAGCTAGGGCAGTTTAAGCAAGGCGCTGGCTTTTAAGCGAGTAGGCTTAATAATCGCTTTTGCTAAATACTAAACTCACTACTGTAAATTTAATCACGATTGGTCAACATGCCTTAGTACTAAAACTTCATGTTTAGGTTTACTTGAATGCGATCGCGGCCATTGTTGTTAGTGGGTATATCGTTATTAATATTATCCACGCTAAACCATCTTAAATCGGCATTTAGGTTCTCTGCAATTTTGTAATCTAGCTGTACACGTGTGCCTTTAATATTGGTATAAGAACCCGGAGTATTAGTTTGCGTAAACGCGCCGTTCATAGGCAATGCATAGGCTTCGGTACGTAGCACGTAAAAACGCAGGCCAAACTGTTTATTAATTTGATAACGAGCATGTACAGTAAACGCTGTATTTTCGCTGTCGGCTTCACTTGTGTAGTAATCGGCTGCAAAGCGCACTGGGCCATAACGTACATCAAGGTTGTAGGTCATTACGTTGCCTGCTTGGTCATCATCAAGACCCGACTCAGCACTGGCATAGGCAGTATCTGAGGCGCTAACAAAAATTCCGCCAATACCGGCTTTAAGGTTAATGTTATTAAAACTTGTAGCATATACACCTTGTAGCTGTTGCCAGCTAGCATCGCGCTTGCCTTCGCCATTATCGACGTTTTCTTCAAGAATAATATGCCCCGCATTAACGCTAAACGTATTGTTACTCCAGTTAGCTTGTACACCTTCTAGCGCTATATCGTCACGAAAAAGCAGCTCTGATGAATGCATATAAACGGGTGCCGCTTTACCAATATATACTTGGGTGTTACTAAGCCCTGTGTACTTCATAAAGGCGCGGTCTAAACCAAAGTCATCGTTATCGCTGGTATCGGTGATACCAAAGGTTTGATGGGTTGAATCGTGTTGGCTTGAGGTTGTTCTAAAGCGCATTTGCGCTGACCAGTTATCGGTAGCTGCGTATTTAATACCAAATCGGGCACGCAAACGGGCGCGGCTTGTTGAGTCAATTGTATCGCCTTCGGTGCGCTCAAAGCGCATACGCATATCGCCAAATAGCTTAACGGCTTCAAGGCCATTTAAACCTTCAATTGTAATATCAGCATGGGCTGGCTTAGCTAAGGCAATAACACCTAATGCAACGGGTAAATAGATAAGTTTACTAGTCATGGTTTGTTCTCTATAAAATTACTAAATCGAGGGTTATTGCTTAGCGGGTTGAGCCGCTGTGTTATCTTGGTTGTAAAGGGTTTCGTCAAGCTCGCCTTCGCTTTTACCAATTAATAAAGTAACCATTAAGTCGCCAGTTACATTTATGGTAGTGCGCGCCATATCTAAAATTCGGTCAATACCGGCAACTATTGCAATGCCTTCAAGTGGTAAGCCAACGGTGGTCAGTACTAGCGAAAGCATAATAAGGCCTGCACCGGGTACACCAGCGGTGCCTACAGAGGCTAAAGTAGCTGTAGCTATAATGGTTAAGTAATCTGTTGTGGTGAGGTCAATACCAAAGGCTTGGGCAATAAACAGTGCTAATACGCCTTGGTATAAAGCGGTGCCATCCATGTTAATAGTGGCGCCTACTGGCAGTACAAAGCTTGATACAGTACGCGATACACCTAAGTTTTGAGTGGCGCATTTAATGCTGGCAGGTAAAGTACCTGAGCTACTTGTGGTGGTAAAAGCAATAATTTGCGCTTCAATAATACCTTTATAAAAACGCTGTGGATTAAGCTTGCCTAGTAAGCCTACAAAGCCGCCACCCAACACTAAAACGTGAATAATGCAGCCTAGGTACACTAAGCCAATTACTTTTTTAAGTGGCAGTAAAACATCCAGTCCGTACTTGCCAGATACCCAAGCCATTAATGCAAATACACCGTATGGTGCTAGCTTCATTACAAGCTCAGTTAATTTGTACATTGCATCGGCTAGGCTTTCAAACATTTTGCTAGCGGGTTCGCCTTTTTCACCAATTAGGTTTAAAGCAATGCCTAAGCTCAACGCAAACACTATAATTTGTAAAATATTACCAGAGGCTAATGAGCCCACTGGGTTTTTTGGTACTAAACCTACAATGGTGTCTACTAAGGTAGGGCTTGGTTTAGCATCAGCCACTGTGGTTGCAACCATATTTAAGCCTGCGCCAGGTTCAAACAACAACCCAAGACCCAAACCAATCGAAATAGCTACTGCGGTGGTGGCTAAATAAAATACGATTGACTTAACACCAATACGACCCATTTTAGTGGTGTCTTTCATTGAGGTAATACCAACAATTAATGAGCAAAATATAAGCGGTACAATTAACATTTTAATGGCGCTAATAAATAGCTGGCCAATTGGTTTTATATATTCAGCATTATTGCCTAACAGCATGCCGGCAATAATACCCGCTATCATACCTATGAGTATTTTTAGCCAGAGCGCCATTTTTTTAGGCTCGTTGTTATTAATACTTGTTGTATTGGTCATAGTGTTATTCCAATTATTTATAATATTTAGTGGGAGCTATTTAACTTTTGCTTAGGGCGTTAACGCGCATATTGCACTGGCACGTGCACAGGCCACACAAGGGGCTTGCAATTTTATGGACAAGCTTTCGTTAGCCTTTTTAGATAGGGGTTGTTTGTACTCGTGCATAATTAAGCTCTAAAGTTGTTAGATTATTGTTATTGCATTAATAATGCCAAGCACGGTTTTGTTAATAACGTATTGAATGTTATTGGTTTTATTGTTTTTGGTTGGTGGGTTGTTAATATAGCTTTTTGAATAATTATTAATAATGAAAGGCGGGTTAAAGGCGGCTTAAATGATGGTTTATAAATAACTCATTTAAAATCAATGAGTTGATAGGTGTATAACTTTTATTATTGATATAACAAAAGTTATATTTAATGCATTAATTAATCATATTTTTTGATTTTTTAGGGTTTAAAACATTATTAAGTTGTAAATTGGCTGTATGTGGTTTTATTTTTTCTTATACGTTTAACTTAGATAATATTTTTACCCTGTTCAGGATCCCGTGATTTTTCGGCTTGATCACGAATTTCGTCGGTATCACTACTTACATCATCAACCGTTTCATTTTGCTGCTGCAGCTGCTTAGAGCTTTGCTGAGCAGTTAAAGGTTGCTCAGCTTTGTTGGTGGGCTTTTGTGTATCACTCTCATCAGGTGCACTGAGTAAAATACGCTCGCGGGCATCATCTGGCATACTGATGTTTTGCGCTGTAAATTCGGTTACTAGCTCACGCATTAACTGCGAGGCCACTTTTAACGGACTATGTTGTTCGCTGTTAACCCAAAAAAACAGATTAAAGTTAATTGTTGAGCTGCCTAAATTATTGATCAGCACTTGTGCTGGTGGCTCAGTAATAACACCCGTTTGCTTGTTTGCAATTTCAAGGGCGAGTGTTTGGCAGTAACGAATATCGTTATCGTAACCTATGCCAATCACCACCTTGGCACGCATTTTTGGATTTGCAGTTAGGTTTTTAATGGTATTTTTATAAACCGTGGCGTTAGGTATTTGTATATGGTTGCCATCGTAATCAACTAAGGTGGTTGCGCGAGCGGTGACCTTTTTAACCACACCTAAGCGGCCATCGACTTCTATTACATCGTCTATTTTAAATGGCCGTTGAACGCTCAACAGCAAGCTAGCAATAAAGTTCTCTGCTATGTCTCTAAAGGCAAAGCCCAATATTAAGCCTATTAATCCGGTACCGCTCATAATGGCAATAGCAAATTCGGTAAGTCCTGCTAAACGTAAAAATAAATACACGCCCAGCAATAAAATTAAAATGCTAATCCCGCGTTTGGCCACTAAGTGCACAAGTTTACTGTCGGTCATATAAATGAGCGGTTTTACTAACAGCTTAGACAAAGGACTGGCGACAAAGTAGCTAATAGTTAAAAGTATAAAACCTAATAAAAGAGTGGGTAATATTTGCGCTGTTGCGTGAAGTAATTGCAAACTTTGGGCGTATAAATACTGCCAACTGAGCACGCTTTCTGGGGTGTTTAAGGCATTCACAGCCGTGGTGTTCACTGCAATTAGCATAGTTATAAGGCTGTTCATGGCGTATTACCTTGGTATTTTAAATAATCTAGCAAGCAGCAAGTTTAATACCAATGCCAAAAGCACAGCTTGGCAAACTTTTTGCTCGATAATAGGCTAAAAAGGAGCAAACAATGAGCAAACCTAAACGGGGACAACATGCCGAGCAGCCAGTGCACATTCCGGTTATTGGTTGGTGGGACATAGCCAAACGTATTTTTAAGCAAATGAGCCAAGACAACTTATCGCTGGTTGCAGCGGGCGTTGCGTTTTATGCCTTACTTGCTATTTTTCCTGCTATTGCTGCAATGGTTTCTGTGTATGCGTACTTTTCATCGCCCACCGATATTAGTGAACACCTGAGTAAAATAGTTACCTTATTACCGCAAAGCACGAGCGATTTAATTTTATCTCAGGTCTCGAGCTTGGCTCAAACCTCAAACGCCAGTTTAAGCTTAAGTGCAATTGGTACACTTATTCTTACTATTTGGAGTAGCTCTAAAGGCAGCCAAGCGCTTATTACTGCCTGTAATATTAGTTATCATGAATACGAAAAACGCTCATTTTTTCATGCTCAGTTAGTACGTTTTTTATTTTCTGTAGGGGCTATTTTAGTGGCTATTTTTGCTTTGCTAATTATAGGTATTTTACCCATAGTACTAAATTTAGTGGGCTTAAAAGAAAGTATAGACTTACTAATAAAGTTAATATCGTGGCCATTACTCGCCTTTATGTTTAATTTTGCATTGGTGCTTTTGTATCGCTATGCACCACACAGAAAACCCGCTAAATGGCGTTGGATCACACTTGGCTCGTGTATTGCGACTGTATTATGGATTTTAGCCTCAATTGGTTTTTCGTTTTATGTGTCTCACTTTGCAAGCTACAACGAAACGTATGGTTCGTTAGGCGGGGTAGTGATTATGCTAATGTGGCTCTATATAAGTGCCTATATTATTACGCTTGGGGCGGTAATAAATGCGGCAACCGAACAACAAACAGCGAAAGATAGTACCAAAGGCCCCGCTAAAGAACGCGGTAAACGCGGTGCCTATGTTGCTGATCACCTTGATGTAGATGAGCCGACAAACTCTTAACCCGGCTCGTCATTGCACAAGCTTATGAGATGCTGAGTAAATGCTTGGCCAACGGGGCCTAAACGGTCATTGTCGGTGCACATTAAATAAAGCTTTAAGGAGCGGGTTGTACCTTGCTCTAAATTAAGGGGTTTAAGAGTGTTGTTTTTAAGATAAGGTTTAATTTGTGCACTAGGCAGCCATGCATAACCAAAGTTTTGGCTAACCATATCAATAGAGTTACGTAAGTGACTCACTGTCCAGCGCATATCTGCCCCAAGCCAGCCGTCGTCGTGGTTGGTGTGGGTGGCCGAATCGCGAACAACTATTTGCCTGTGTAATTTAAGCTCTCTGTAGGTCAGTGGTTCAGTGCGCTGGTGTAAGGGGTGATCAGGGTGCGCAACGGCAATAAATTCTATATCGCACAAACTATGGCAATTAATGCCATAAAGCGCAATAGAAGTAATTGCTAAGTCGACCACTGCATTGGTAAGTAATTCG
The DNA here is from genome assembly GCF_002433295.1 of Pseudoalteromonas sp. UBA6610. Taxonomy (NCBI): domain Bacteria; kingdom Pseudomonadati; phylum Pseudomonadota; class Gammaproteobacteria; order Alteromonadales; family Pseudoalteromonadaceae; genus Pseudoalteromonas; species Pseudoalteromonas sp. UBA6610. The sequence goes on from NZ_DJHW01000089.1 coordinate 9,253, forward strand.
TTTGCGCCGTTAAGTACGCTTTCTATCAGTTCTATTTTTACCAATGGGTATTGCTCATTAATATGGCTTAGCGCTTGGTACAATAAATGCTGCGGAAACACTTCATCTACCGCTATTTTTAATGTGCTTTCAATACCTTCGCTTAATGTATTAGCAACCGATTCTATTTTGCTGGCTTCATCTATTAAAAATTCGGCGCGGCGCAATATAAGCTTACCGTTTTCGGTTAAATACGCTTTACGGCCTTTTACTTCAAGCAATTTTACTTGCAGTGCCGACTCTAACTTTTGCACTGCATGGTGCACGGTTGATTGGCTTTTAAATACCGCGCTGCTAGCACCGGCAAATCCACCATGTTCTACAACAGCTTTAAACATTCTCCATTGCTCGAGTGTTGCCTTTGCCATTTTAAACCTTGTTACTACTTACTATTGATTAAACTACCTGACCGTGTAGGCACTCTATTTATTGCGTAACTACTTATTTATTATTGGCAATAACCATTTTTTTGCTGCTCAGCAACGTCATAAACTCTTTTTTAGGCACTGGCCTTGAAAACAAATAACCTTGCCCGTAGTCGCATCCTGCTTTTAGTAGTAGCTGCATTTGTTGCTGCGTTTCAATGCCTTCGGCAATAACTTTTAGGCCAAGCTGGTGGGCCATTACAATAATGGCTTCACATAAAGCAAGCTCCTGGCTCCCAGCTTTAATATTATCAATAAAGCGTTTATCTATTTTTAGGTAATCGGTATCCATTTCTTGCAGGTACGCGAGCGATGAATAGCCGGTGCCAAAGTCATCTAGCGCTAATTGCACACCTGACTGGACTAATGTTTTTAAGCGACTTTGAGTTAGTGGCTCTGGGTTAACCATAAGGCCTTCTGTGATCTCGGCCACAATAGAGGAGGCGGGTAGTTTGGCTGCTTTTAAAATCTCACACCAATCGTCAATTCCGCTATCGATTGTTGATAACTGCACAGGAGAGACATTTATACTAATTTGAAATTGCTCCCCCATGGTGGTATTTATTTCTTTTAGGGTGTGTATTGCTTGTGTAAATACAAATTGGCCCAGCGCATTTATTTGCCTAGTTTCCTCAGCAAGCGGTATAAACGTCGCCGGCGAGACTAACCCCTTTTTAGGGTGGTGCCAGCGAATAAGCCCTTCGGCTTTATGAATGTGCAAATCGTTTAATGCCACAATAGGCTGATAAAATAGCTCAAATTGTTCAAGCTCTATGGCGGTGCGTAAATCTTTTAATAGCTGCATACGCGCTTGCGCATGAATACGCATATCTTTTGAAAAAAATTCAAACCCATTACGGCCGTTATTTTTAGCTTTATACATGGCTTGGTCGGCAGCTTTTAATAGCAGCTCTGTACTTTGGCCATCGCTAGGTGCGCATGCAATGCCCATACTAGCGCTAATAAATAGCTCCTCGTCTTCGAGCTGTATACTTGATGAAAGGCTTTGCAATATATTGCTGGCAATTTGGTTTATATGGCGACTGCTTTTAACATGGTCGTATACAATCACAAATTCATCACCGCCAATACGTGCGACAAAACTGGCGTTTATTGCAGCTTGAATTATCCGTTGAGAAACTAACTTAAGTAGATTATCACCATAATGATGGCCTAACGTGTCGTTAATATCTTTAAAGTGATCAATATCGAGCAGCATCACAACAAGTTCGCATTTGTCGCCTGTTACTTCATCAAAGCGCTTATTTAAACGCTCTTTAAGCTCTAGCCTATTTGGTAAATCAGTTAAGTGGTCGAAGTGAGTTTTTCGCCATATGGTTTCATCAGCTTGTTTTTTTTCTGTTAGGTCGGTAAAAATGGCCACCCGGCGAGTAGGCATGTTTTTATCATCGTACACGGTATCTATAATGAGGTATTCGCTATAGGTGTCGCCATTTTTTTTACGATTAATTATCTCACCCTGCCAACGGCCAGTTTCTCTGAGCTCTGCCCACATTTTTTCATAAAATGCTTTTGAATGTTTGCCAGATGCTAAAATACGACTGGTTTTACCTATCGCTTCTTCTTTGCTGTATTGGGTTGTTTCGCAAAACGCAGGGTTTACGTCATAAATAATGCCGTCGGGGTCTGTAATCATCATCCCTTCACTACTATTACTGTAAACAAGCGACGCTAAATGAAGTGCTTTTTCGTTGACCTTTTTTTGGCTTATATCTCTAAGAACAATAATGTATTCATTATTAGTGAGTGCATTTATTCTTGCCTCAAAAAAGTGCTCTTTAGATTTTTTAAACAATGTAAACTCAATGGTTTGTGAGCCATCTAAAGTACCTAATTGAGAAAGCAGTAACTCTGCGTTGGCCTCAGAGAGTACATCCACTAATTTTAAAGCTTTGCCTGTCTCAACATTTAGCACAGGGCTAATATAGCCGCCAATATAAAGGATTTTGCCTTGGGCATTTATACGTATGTAGGTATCGGGTAAAGCATTTAATAAGCTCATTAACTCGTTGTGCTTATTTTTTAATTTAGCCTCTGCAGATAGCCGGGTTTGTGCCATAACAGCAAAACGGTCATAAAGCGCGCGCAGCTCTGGGCTATTGGGCTTTTTAATATGTTTGGGCATAGTGCCATTTGCCAGTTCATCTGTGGCTTTGGTTAAATTAGCGATAGGCTTAAATATACTTTGTTTAATTAAGCGCCTAGCTAGCAACACCAACAGGGCAATAGCCGATAAAAACGCAAAAATGGTTTTAGCAAAGCTTTCATTCACTTTATTAATAAAGTCTTCAACCGAAACGGCTATATAAATATCTAAATTATTATCATGGCCGTCTTTGTATATTACTGAGCGATGAAAAACCTGGTTTTCGCCTTCTGCATTTTTGAACACGGTTAACGAGCTTTTATCGTGAAGTAAATCTATGTCAGTAATTTTTTGGCCTAAATTACGTGGTTGATTAGGGTAGTTGGCCAGTATTAAGCCATTAGAGTCGGCAATAACGGCCTTGGCATTGTTAGGTAATTTTGCTTCGCTTAAGGCGATATTCCACCAATTCAATGCAATAACGGTAACCAGTGTGCCTTTTAGTTGGTTATTACTATCTATAATTGGGTAGGCAAAATTGACACTTTGCGCTTGAATACTTCGGTCGTATTGAAAATACCCCACCGAAAAACTTTTATTACTAATGGCATTTTGAAAATAAGTACGATCGCTAATATTAATATTTTTACTACGACCATTTGTCACGCACTGTAGATCGCCATTTTTATCAACAATACCTATATTTGCAATATTCTTATAAAGGGCTTTTATTTCGTAAAAGTAATTAGGGCAGGTTGTGGGGAGTGTTTCATTTTTTGCTGTTTTATCGGCTAAATAAATAGTAATACGTTTAACATCATCAACCATTGTTTTTTGATGTTGTGTCAATTGCTTAGCTATATTTACTATTCTTTCTTCACTTTTTTCAATGGCAGCATCACGCTCATACCATAGCGTAAATACCGTCACAGCGGCGCCGGGAATGCTAAGTAGGATGAGTAACCTGTAAAGCTGGCTTTTAAGCGATGAAGTAAAAATAAGATTTCCTTAAGTTCTGCGTCCCTAAAAAGTGATTGTAGACATAAAAGCCAAAAATAACCATACAAAATATAGGGTTGTACTAAAAAGTTATTAGAAATCAGCTTAAGTCTGTGTTTTTAATCATGGAGCTTATTATACCAAATAAACGAATTATCAAAATAAACACTCAATTTTCTAAAAAATAGAACGTTTTGCTCGATTTAAAGACATAGTCGTATTGTTTTATGAATGCTTTAATAAGCTCATTAATTAATCTACTACAGTATTTTAAATATGAACATAGCAAAAGTGTTAACTGCTTACGCCACCCAAGATGGTGATGGTGTAAACATAAGTCGAATACCTGGTTTTGATGGCAAATATCTCGACCCTTTTTTAATGATTGATGAGCTAAAGTCTAACAATGAAAGTGACTATATTGGTGGCTTTCCACCGCACCCTCATCGCGGCATTGAAACTTTTACGTACATTATTAAAGGTGGCTTTGAACACCAAGATCAAATGGGCAACAAAAAAGCGATCCGATCTGGCGATGTACAATGGATGAGTACAGGTAGAGGCGTAATGCACAGTGAAATGCCACTGACAGATGCAAAAGAGGGGCTGCATGGCTTTCAAATTTGGATCAATATGCCCAGTGGCGAAAAAATGCGTGCGCCACGTTATCAAGATACTACACAAAATCCAGCGCCTGAAGTCACTAACAAGCACGGCGTGAGCTTTAGCGCACTTGCGGGTAATTGGCAGTTTGAAGATTCTACGTTAACGTCGAGTTTGCAAAGCTTAGCGGCCAATGCTGCACTGGCCAATGTTACTCTCCCCGTTAATACACGCATGCAGTTAGCAGGGCTTAAACAACGTAAAGTGATGATTTATGTTCATACAGGTGAGCTTATTACAGGTGACGAGCAAACATTTAATGCTGGCAAGTTGCTTATATTAAGTGAAAACAGTGACATTGATATATCTTCACAAAAGGGGGCGGGGATACTTATTTTAGCGGGTAACCCACTTGAGCAACCTATTGCACATATGGGCCCATTTGTAATGACCACGCAAGAGGAAATTAAACAAGCGGTGCGTGATTATCAAAACGGTGAATTTGGCAACATTTAATAGTTAATTGAGGAGGTTATTATGGGTTTATTAGTTGATGGCCAATGGCAAGACAAATGGTACGACACCGACTCGAATAATGGTAAATTTAAACGCGAAGCAGCGCAGCTTCGTAATTGGATCACAAAAGATGGCAGCCCTGGACCTACAGGGAGCGGCGGATTTAAAGCGCAAGCAAATCGCTACCACTTATATGTTGCCTTAGCGTGCCCGTGGGCGCACCGCACACTTATATTCAGACAGCTAAAAGGCCTAAGCGATATTATTAGCGTATCGGTAGTCAGCCCAGATATGTTAGATAAGGGGTGGAGCTTTGATAAAGATAACCTCAGTAGCGGCGATGATTTATTTAATAGTGAATACTTACATCAAATTTATACTAAGCACGATGAAAATTACAGTGGGCGAGTAACTGTGCCTGTGCTTTGGGATAAGCAGCAAAATAAAATTGTTAGTAATGAATCTGCAGATATTATTCGTATGTTCAATACCGCATTTAATGAAATTACGAATAATACGGATGACTATTACCCACAATCACTACAAGCTGATATTGATGAAATTAACGACCTTGTTTATACCAATATTAATAATGGGGTGTATAAAGCGGGTTTTGCAACCACACAAACAGCATACGAAGATGCATTTACTGCGTTATTTAAAGCACTTGATAAAGTAGAAGGCATACTAAGTAAAAATCGTTACCTGATGGGGAGCACATTAACTGAAGCGGATTGGCGTTTATTTACCACACTCATTCGGTTCGATAGCGTGTATGTAGGGCATTTTAAGTGTAATTTACGCACCATTGAAAGCTACCCAGCGCTGAGTAACTATGTACGTGAGTTATACCAAATAGAGGGAGTAGCCAGTACGGTTAACCTTGAGCATATTAAGCGGCATTACTATTTTAGCCACACAATGATCAACCCAACGCAAATTATTCCAAAAGGGCCGGCGTTAAACTTTAGCCAAAACCATAATAGAGACGAGTTGGACTAAGAGGTATTAAAGTAAGCGGCAATTGCACTTTTAAAAAAGCTTTTATAAATGCAATTGCTGCTATGCAAATAACTTTACCAGCCAGCCGTATTTTCGCACAAAGCTGGTTTCGCTTTTGCCAGCTTGAACCGTTGCTCCGGCTAAAAAGGCTGATGCCAATCCTACCTTGGTGGCTGCAAAGCGCTTAAAGCGGTACTTTATTGCTGCATGGTGCTGGCGCTTTAATGCATGCTGTAAATCCATTTGCTTATTTAACGTGTCAACATTCTCATTGGGTTCTTTAATTAGAAAATTAACGAGCATGGTTATTTCCTTATAGATTTAAAAGTTGCTTTAAACTTTTAATCGTTTTACTAAAGCCAATTTTATTGCTTAGGTATACGGTATTTCGCCAAAGCCAAATTAAACAAATTATTTGCGCGAGTGCAGCAGTAGCAAAGCTAAGCCAAACCGAGCCAAATAAATCATATACACCGTAGCCAATTGCACCTAGTAAGCCGGCCCACAACAAAATCAAACCACTGGCAAAACACCCTAAAAATATAGTGATCAACGCCATTGATCGTAACGACAGCTTCCACTCAGCCTTTGCAAGTTGGTGGGTAAGCTTTCCTTGCGTTTTATAATCCTCCTTGAGCTGGTCAGAGTATTCAATGATCTTTGCTATATGATCCTGCCAATCATCCTTTTGGCTAGGGTCATCAGTTGTTTGATTTTGAGCATTACCGTCCGTGGTTGCTGTTGTTTGTGAGCTACTCATTATTTATTACTTACGACGAAATAGTGACGTTACAAGCATACCCGCCGCAAAAGCAATCCCCGCTGTTGCTAGCGGATTTTCTGAGGCAAAAGCACGCGTTTTTGCGCTGCACTCAGTTAGTTTTTCACGAGCAATAAGTTGTTTTTCGCTTAGTGCTTCTGCTGAGCTTGAAGCGCCTTTACGTACGCTTGACTCAGCAACTGATGCCTTGCTTGAAAGTGCATCTACTGCATCGTGTGCTACAGACGTTGCTTTTTCAGTCAACGGTGCCTCACTCTCTTTTTGTTTAAGATCAGGTTTCATGTTTGTTTCAGTATTCGGTTTTGTATTTGTTGCAGTAGCCATAATCAATCCTTAATAAATAAAATAAAAAAATTTAACTGGTGCTATAGCAGATGCAACGATTAAACCAACCATTAAAAATAATTTAACCACTTGATTTTATTGTTTTTATATATTTAAGGTAGGGTGCGGTAGATTAAATAAAAAGCAGCATGAAGTAAGTATTGCTGCTGTGCTAAGTAAATTTTACATGCCTATAAACCTAGGGCCTGTTTACCTTTCGAGATTTAATTTGCAGCAGTCTGTTTGGGATTTAGGCAAGGTAGAGCCTATGTAGTGTGGTTATTCCCCATAAATAGGCGATAACGACGTATAAATGTCAAACAGGCGCTGCCCGAAGGGTTCTGCCTAGGGGGCATTTACTCTTTGTTACTCGGTTTTTACTTAGCCCACTAGGTT
>NZ_DJHW01000089.1:16759-19159 GCF_002433295.1 Pseudoalteromonas sp. UBA6610
CTCGGTTTTTACTTAGCCCACTAGGTTACAAACCTCACGCCGCGATTAAATACCCCCTAGATTGAACAAATTATAATCCTTAAAGGTCAACAGGCCCTAGATTCATTTTTTTGTAATTATTCATTGATTATTCAGTAAGCAAATTATGTAAACCAAACGTTATTAGCAACGCTCTAAAAAAATTTTATCTACTACCTCCACTTTTTCCCACGTAATTCAATCGCTTTGCGTAAAGCCTTATTTTTTCTAGCTTAGCGAGACGTTAAAGCTGGTCAGCTTACTTGACAAAAAGGCTTGTCAAGCCCTAAACTGGAGCACTGTGGTAAAAAGTGGTTTTTAGTGGATCTAACTGGATCAAATTAATCGAAACTCGATTACACAATTTAAAAGTAGGCTTTTTATGTTTCGTGGCGCTAGTTCACTTAGCTTGGATGATAAAGGACGTTTTGCGGTACCGACTAAGTACCGAGACGCTTTGCTGTCTGAAGATCAAGGAACGGTAATATGTACCATTGCGCTAAACGAGCCGTGTTTATGGTTGTATCCTCTTGCACAGTGGCAAGAAATAGAAAGCCGCTTATCTAAAATCTCTAATATGAATCCACGCGCTCGCCGAATGCAACGTATGTTGTTAGGTAATGCCACAGAGTATCAACTTGATAAAAATGGTCGAATTTTGCTGGCGCCTTCATTGCGTAGCCACGCAGAACTTGGCAAAAAGATCATGCTAGTTGGTTTAATGAATAAATTTGAAATTTGGGATGAAGCGCGTTGGCACGAACAAATGCGCCAAGACACTGAGCTGGAAAGGCTCGGCGATTTTGAAGCAAACCAAGATTTAGATAATTTCACACTCTAACGGCACTAAAAAAGGCAAACACAAGCTAATGACTGCGCAATTTGAACACGTATCCGTATTAATGGACGAAACCATCGATGCTCTTGCAATTAAGCCAGACGGCATATACATGGATGGTACTTTTGGACGTGGCGGACACTCAGGTCAAATACTTGCTCGACTTGGTGAGCAAGGGCGTTTACAGGCCATTGATCAAGACCCACAAGCAATAAAATCGGCTGAAAAATTTGCCGATGACGCTCGCTTTGCTATAGCTCACACCCGCTTTTCTAACTTATACGATGTTGCAGAGCAAAACGATCTGTTAGGTAAAGTTGATGGCATTTTATTAGATATTGGCGTGTCCTCACCCCAGCTTGATGACGCAGAGCGTGGCTTTAGCTTTATGAAGGACGGCCCTCTTGATATGCGCATGGACCCAACAAGTGGGCGCAGTGCAGCGCAGTGGCTAGCCGAAGCTGAGCTTGAAGACATTACCCATGTAATTAAAACCTACGGTGAAGAAAAATTTGGTAAGCGTATTGCCCACAAAGTACTTGAGGTAAGAGAGCACACGCCAATTACCACAACCAAGCAACTTGCCGATTTAGTCGATGAAGCGGTGCCCGTTAAAGATAAATTTAAACACCCAGCCACACGTACATTTCAGGCAATCAGAATTTACATAAACAGTGAACTGGAAGAAATTCAAACCGCACTGCAAGCCGCTGTAAAAGTATTAAAGCCAGGTGGACGTTTAGTGGTTATTTCGTTTCATTCACTTGAAGACAGAATTGTGAAGCAATTTATTAGAAAACAGAGTAAGGGAGAAGCGATACCCAGAGGTCTGCCTTTAACCGACGCACAAATAAATAAAAACCTGACGTTAAAAGCAGTGGGTAAAGCTATTAAACCAAGTGCTGAAGAAATTGAGCGTAATCCACGCTCTCGCAGCTCAGTACTTAGGATTGCACAGAGGCTTGGATGAACACTAAAGCGAATCATCGCCAACCCAATTTATTTTTAGAAATATTAAAAGGCCTAGGAGCTAACAAGCTAACCTCGGCCTTGTTGGTTGTGATATTCGCTTCAAGCTTTGCAGTAGTGCAGGTTACGCACTCGGCTCGCGCGCAGCTAATTAAGCAAGATACGCTGCTACAAGAGCGAGATGAGCTCGACCTTGAATGGCGTTATTTACTTGTAGAAGAAGAGTTTTATTCGCAGCATGCGCGCATTGAAGAAGTTGCTACCACGCAGCTTCAAATGAAGCGCCCTACCAGTCAGGATGAACAGGTAATAATAATACAATGAGAAATCGCGGCAAAAAACAGGTCAATAACTTAATCACATGGCGCTTTATGTTGGTGTGCACTGTGGTGTTTTTAGTGTTTGTAACACTGGTGTCGCGTGCTGCCTATTTACAAGTTATTGAGCCAGATAAAGCCCGTTCAGAAAGCGATAAACGCACCGTGCGTGTAGAAAAACTACATGTACAACGCGGTATGATCTTCGATCGTCAAGGCAAAGAGCTTGCTGTAAGTGTGCCTGTAGTCAGTGTGTAT
>NZ_DJHW01000101.1:0-6280 GCF_002433295.1 Pseudoalteromonas sp. UBA6610
ATAGTGTAGCATTTGCTATGTGAAAGTAGGACATTGCCAGGCTCCAAATAAGAGAAACCCGTTACAGCCATGTGACGGGTTTTTTGCTGTCTGGGATTTAATAAATAGCCAGACTCATGCCGAACCCTGAGTTAAACGAAACAGCTCGAAAGCGTGCACCGCATAAGGCCGCCCCGACGCAATGATAATGTAGCATTTGCTATGTGACTCTCTACCGCTGTGGGCACTACGACATTGCCAGGCTTCAAATACAAGAAAGCCCGACTCGAAAGAGCCGGGCTTTTTTACGTCCGTTGAAAAGTGAAATACATGTCTTTACGTAATAGCACCACCTCCGTAGCGTGGGTTGAGTATCACGAAACCCGCGGATAACGCTCGCCGCACATCTTTGTATGGTAAATATAGTGTTCTTATCTCACGAGTTGGATTACCAGCAACAACAGTATCCGCCTCTACATTTTTAGTTACTACAGATCCCGCACCAATAACACTGTTATCCCAAAAGGTATGGGCTTGATCTATTATCAAATTTTTTTAGAAAGTCTTTTAAGTATTTTGCTAATTATCAATTGATAGCAAACCCTATAAACTTGCCCCATCTTGTATTTACATACCTTACCAAAGGGGAGAAGAGCATGTCTCATCAAATTATTAAAGACTTACATAACCGTTACACGGCTAAAAAATACGATACGAGCAAACGTATTTCATCGGCGGATCTTGACGTAATTAAAGAAGCTATTCGCTTGTCTGCTTCTTCAATCAACTCTCAACCTTGGAAGTTTGTATTGGTAGAAAGTGATGAAGCTAAGCAGCGTTTGCACGATACATTTTCTAACAAGCACCAGTTTAATCAATTACACGCTAAAGAAGCGTCGCATACGCTGTTATTAGCTTACGATCCTAAGTTTACTAAAGAGAAGTTTGTTAAACGCGTGGATGTTGAAGTGAGCTCTGGTCACTTACCAGCGCAACTGCGTGAAAGCTTTATGGGTGCCTACGCTTTTGCTGAAATGAATACGGATGAAAATGGCTACAATGGCAGCTGGACTAAAGCACAAGTTTACCTAGCACTGGGTAACATTATGCATACACTGGCGCGTTTAAATATTGCATCTACGCCTATGGAAGGTGTTGATCCAGAGTTAATCGGTGAGAAGTTTAGCGAAGAGCTTGATGGTCATATTTGTGAAGTGGCACTTGCAATGGGTTACCCAGTTGAAGAAGAAGATTGGAACTTTGGCAAACCTAAAGCGCGTTTACCAGTTGAAGATATTATAGCTACTGTATAACGTGTTGCTATAAGTTAATTAGCCGAGAGCCTTCTCGGCTTTTTTATTTTTAGAATAAACCATACGCTTGTGTTTCTTCGTCTTCCTGTTGTGCTAAATGATCAGGTCTAAATATTGCGCTAGGGTCTATTAAAACACTGTGTTTTTCGGCTAACTTTATTAGCCCTCGCATCATGCCTTTGGTTTGCGGGTCTATATCAAAGCCTACTTCGGTTAATTTATCGAGTGGCTTAATGTCTTCTTTTTTATAATCTATATTGTCCTCTACTTTATCTACTAGTAATCCGATATGCGGGTTGAGCCCATCTTTAGTAGTAAAAATAATAATAGGTTTATAATCGAGTGTTATTTGCTCTTTTGCCGCATCAAACAGTCGTTGTAATTGCATAAAGCTGTTGCGCTTTATACTCGCTAAATATTTACTGGCTTGTTTATAGTCTTGCTCGTTATGAGCACTAACTGCGCGATCTGTTGCTGTTACTAGCGCTTGAAAAGGCTCATCAAGTTTTTCTATGATAGTTTTTAGGTCACTGTTGTCAGTTTTAAACTCTTTATAAAATACGGCGATGTTGTGCAGCTGAGTTTTATCGTTTGTTATTACGTGGCTCTGTTGCGCGATGCTTTTTTCAAATTGGCTAAACCAATCATTAAGCGAGGCTTGCCAGGTTCTTAGCTCATTAAGTGCTTTTTTATTACTTTGCTCTGTAGAGCTGCCATTTAAAATAACACCTAGGTCGAACACCGGCGTGGGTGTTTCCATGTAGTCTTTTACACCAATAAAGCTCTTATTGTTATTTGGCAATGTAGTGAGGTTATTATCAAACCGCTCGGTGAGTAAAATATCGAGAATTTTAAGTGAAATGGTTTTACAGCCCACTTGAAAGTTTATGAATTCCATACCTTTATCTTTAATTGCCTTGTAATGCTTTAAGGATAGAACAAAATAGATAAATAGCTTAAAGGTTGTGTGGTTTTTTAATTAGTGACTTAACTGCGAGTTTAAATTGTTGCTCTAAGGCTTTTTTTCCACTTAAGCAATGTTGCTTGATTAGCTGCTCATTACTGTGGTTTTGTAATACCATTTGTATCAGCAAGTGGCGATCTTCACTTTTAGTTGCCATTAGGCAGGATGGAGAGTGGTTAAATAAATACCATAGTTTTGGCGCGGTATTAAAGCGATTTATTGTACTAATTGCAGTGTTTATAGGTGGGCTGGGCATGCTAGATTCATCGATAAATTTACTTATTAGCTCACTGACTAACTCACTGTCGAGTTGGCTAAAGTGCGTTAATAAACCATAAAACAAATCACTTTTAAATTGCTGAGCTAGGGTATGTAAGCCCTGCGTGGATGTGTCTAATGCTTTAATAACGAGGGCTGAGTGCTCACCCGTGCTTTTATCTCGCTGATAACCTAGCTTTACAGCACTAAAGCCCTGAGATTGCCAAAAATGTAAAAGCCCTGCTGTAGCCCCAAAACTTGCACCTATATAACTACAGGTGGGGGTTAGCTGATGCTGGCAATGCGCTAGTAATGCTTTACCTACGCCTTGTTGGTGCAGGTTAGGTGCAACAGCTATACGAATAACGCGTGCGCTTTGTTTTGTTAAATAGCTTGGCTGTGCGCTTAATTGCGCGAGCGATTGTGCCATTAAATGCCCTTGTGGGCGGCGCTCACCACTGATTACTTGCTTAGCTAGCTTTGCATCCATACCGCCTTCAACTGCTATTAAACACACTCCCACAACATGCATGTCGCATCTACTAATAAACAGCCTTTGCGCTGGGGCATCAAGTAATTGGCGTAAATCGTTAACACTGCTCTGGTAATGGGCAAGTGCTAGCAACGCAACTATTTGCTGTAGTAAAGGCTCATTGTCAACGAGTTGCTGTTGAGTGACTTCAACGTGCTCAATGCTATTTAAAGCGGGTGGGTATTCGTTATATTGTGCATCTAAAGCAAAGAGTGTGCGTACATGTTGCTCAAGAGGGTCGCCCTTGGCAAAGCGTAAAGGCTCTTCTAAGTTTACAATTTTTGCCGCTTTGTAATTTGCTTTAATATGTTGCGTAAAGCGAATAGTATAGCCTCGGCCATTACCCTCGTAGCCTACCAAGGTGCTCGCAAAGACTATGCGCGGGTAGTGCTTTAACATGGTTAACAGTAGTGGGACAGGTATTGCGGCGGCTTCATCAACCAGTAATAAATCACATAGCGGCAACTGATTAAGCAGTGCATCAGGCGCCATGTAATGTAAATTAGCTAAATGTTTTTGCTGAGCCTTGTATTCAACCTGTAAGGTTTTAGCTAAATGCTTAAAACAGCTATGGGTGGCTCTAAATTGTGTTGCGCATACAATGATTTTTTTATCATGTAATGCTGCGGCTGCAAGACCTAGCGCGGCTGATTTTCCTCGCCCTCTGTCGGCATTAATAATTAAAGGCCTGTTCGCACGTCCTGTGGCCACCTTAATTATTTGCTCAACGCAGTGTTGCTGCGCCTGATACTCAATTTTATTTGTTACATTGCTTTTGAGCTGCGGCTGTTTACAGACAGTGTGTTCATCAAAGTGTATGGCGGGTAGGGTTTGTAAAAGGCGAGAAAAACGTAAATTAAAATAGCTTTGCTGATTACTACACCCATAAGACTGCACGCTTTGCAGCGCAGGGTCTTGCCATGAGGCTAGACGTTGTAAATCAGGCAGTAATAAAAATAAAAGCCCGCCGGCTTTTACGGTGCCGGCTAATGCAGCGAGTTTATCGGGGTAAATGCCACTAAAGCCATCATAAACGGCGTGAGGAAACTCTTGCCCAAGTAGTTGATGAGTATGCTCAGGCCAACTTGCATTGGTAAGGCTGCTTGAAAGTAACTTTACATCATCCGAACGGGTTAACGCGCTTAATAGCTCATAGCACCACGTAGGCTGGCCTGTAATCAGCACTAACTGGCGATGCTTTGCGCCAGTTAGTTGCTGCGTTAATTGCTCAACAAAGTGCTTATACAGCTTGAAGTCGTGCATATGCGGTTACTAACCATTTGCTACCAAGGTCATCAAAGTTTACTTGCACACGCGATTGCGCGCCGCTGCCTTCGTAATTAAGCACAGTGCCAATACCAAATTTAGCGTGCAGTACACGTTGGCCTAAGTTAAAACCACTTTCTTCAAACACAGCATGGCTTACTGATGCGCTAAAACGTCCTGCAGCCGGCGGTCGTGATACCTGTGTTTTAATACGAATTTCTTCTACGCAATCTTCGGGTATTTCGCGTAAAAATCGCGATGGGCTATGGTACTTTTCTTGGCCGTATAAACGACGGCTTTCGGCATGGCTTATGTAAAGTTTGTCCATGGCACGGGTCATGCCCACGTAACAAAGGCGGCGTTCTTCTTCTAAGCGCCCTGACTCTTCATTACTTTGCTGCGATGGGAACATGCCTTCTTCAACGCCCACCATAAACACAAGTGGAAACTCTAAGCCCTTAGCTGAGTGAAGAGTCATCATTTGCACAGCGTCTTCGTGTTCATCGGCTTGGCCTTCACCAGACTCAAGCGATGTATAAGCTAAAAAGCCTTGTAGTGGTGAGCTAAACTCTTCTTCTTCGGGGAGTTCATACTGATCGCAGGCACTGATAAGCTCTTCTAAGTTTTCTACGCGAGCTCGGCCTTTTTCGCCTTTTTCAGCTTGATACATGGCCATAAGGCCAGAGGTTTGGATAGTGTATTTGGCTTGCTCTTGCAGTGTAAGGTCGCTAATTTTATCTTCTATGTGCTCTACCAACTCTACAAATTTTGTAACAGCGCTTGCCGCACGACCCGATAAATGTTGTTGTTCAACAATTGCTTTAGCTGCGTACCAAAGAGGCAGAGACTCAGCACGCGCACAGTCGCGTATATGGCTAAGTGTTTTATCGCCAATACCGCGCGCAGGGGTGTTAATTACACGCTCAAATGCGGCGTCGTCTTGGCGGTTTCCTACTAATCGTAAGTACGATAGCGCATCTTTAATTTCTTGACGTTCGAAGAATCGCATACCACCGTAAATACGGTATTTTAAGCCTTCTTGAAGCATGGCTTCCTCGAGTACACGAGATTGCGCGTTACTACGGTATAAAATAGCGGCGTCTTGCAACGCATTACCAGCATTTAACCAGCTGCGTAGCTTGCTGCTTACAAAGCGGGCTTCGTCTAGCTCGTTAAAGGCGGCATAAATTGATATAGGCTCGCCTTCGTTACCATCGGTCCAAAGGCTTTTACCCATGCGCTCTGAATTGTTTTTAATTAGCGCATTAGATGCTTTTAGGATGGTTGCGGTTGAGCGGTAGTTTTGCTCAAGACGAATAGTTTCGGCGTCAAAATCAGTTAAAAAGCGTTTAATGTTTTCTATTTTAGCGCCGCGCCAACCGTAAATACTTTGGTCATCGTCGCCTACAATCATAATGCTTTGTGTATCACCAGCAAGTAGCTTTAACCATGCGTATTGAATGGTATTGGTATCTTGGAACTCGTCTACCAGCATGTGGGCAAAGCGCTGCTGGTAATGGCGAAGTAGCGTAGGGTTATTTTTAAGTACTTCGTAGCTACGTAGCAGTATTTCTGCAAAATCGACTAAACCTGCACGGTCACACGCCTCTTGATAGGCGGCATATACACGTAGCATCATTTGCTCGTTTATATCGTAGGCTTGAATATCTTTAGGACGCAGGGCTTCATCTTTTTTAGCACTGATGTACCAGCCAAATTGTTTGGCGGGCCACTTTTTGTCATCAATATTCATTGATTTTAATAAGCGCTTGATCATTCTTAGTTGATCGTCAGAGTCTAAAATTTGAAAGGCTTCTGGCAGGTTTGCTTCACGGTGATGAGCGCGCAAAATACGGTGTGATAAACCATGGAAAGTACCAATCCACATACCACCGACAGGGGCTTTTAGGGTTTCTTCAACACGGGTGCGCATTTCTTTAGCGGCTTTATTGGTAAAAGTAACTGCAA
>NZ_DJHW01000101.1:6566-11531 GCF_002433295.1 Pseudoalteromonas sp. UBA6610
GCGCATTTCTTTAGCGGCTTTATTGGTAAAAGTAACTGCAAAAATACTATAGGCTGATGCTTGCTCAACCTGCATTAACCACGCGATACGATGAACTAAAACACGTGTTTTACCCGAACCAGCACCTGCTAATACCAGCATGTTTTGTAGTGGGGCTGCAACGGCATCGCGTTGTTTGTCATTTAAGCCATCGAGTAATTCAGAAACGTCCATCGTTACGCCTTTTCAATCAATAATGAGGGCAGTATAACAGGTGTTTTTGTTAGGCTAAATAAAATACTGTTTTTATGAACAGCTATTCTAAAAATACTTGTAAAACTAATCGCTTAGTCGCTTTTTTGTACTCTTAAGTAACGATAATTAATAATAAAAATAATCAAATTGACCTATATTTAGTAAAAAATACTAAAGCAGTTATTTAGTAGTAATTTAACTATTTGATTTTTAAGCTTTAATAAATTGGCATAAAGTGTGATAGTAAGTAAATAACTAAAACTTAAAATTAATTAACTACAGAGGTGAGTATGGCTGATCAAGGTTCTGGCGGTAATGTTATTGCAGCGTTGTGTAATATATTTTTTCCTGGTTTAGGGCAATTGGTACAAGGGCGAATTTTAGCCGCTATCTTTTTTGCGCTAGCTATTATAATTAGTTACGCACTTATTTATGTATTAATAGGCTTCGTACTCGTACCTATTATTTATTTATGGTCGATTATAGATGCTGCACGTTTTAGATCGCGAAGTTAGCTTTTATGTCACCTATTTAATAGCGCCCATTGGCGCTATTTTGCGTTTTAGGGTCGGTGTTTAAGGCTATTTATGGGTATAATTAGCGCATTAGCGTTTTAAAAGTAAAAATTATGGAATATCAATTTATACGTGACCCTATTAGTGGGCTGCGCATTAAAATAAGCAGCGAGCATGCCCTAATTGGCCGTTGGTTAAACGAAGAAATTGGCAAAGAAAAAGTCGAGATGGTACAAGCACTTATTAGCTCGGTAAAAACAAGTTACGAGCCAATAACGTTAAAAGGCCAAGAGATAGACTTAATACTCTCTAAAGACGAAGCCTTATTTGAAGCCCATGCCCTACACCAAGACAGCGAAGATTTAGTCGCCTATCAAGATGATGACTTAATGCTTGAAGAAAGTGGCCTAGTGAGTGGTTGTGGCTTTGAAGATTTTATAGATTTAATAGAGTCATGGGCTGAGTTTAGTGGCTCGCGTTAAGCGTTTAAAAGGCCAACCTAGTTGGCCTTTTTTGTAATATCAATGGTGTTAAGTTATTAGACATTTATAGCGCTCTATTTAGCACCCTAGAATGATTAAATATTTAAGTCGATTGGTATAACTACAGATTATTGATTTTCTATTGATTTAACGCCAGCTAATAATAGCTCCTCTGTTAAACGTACTTTGTAATTAGGGTTTGCGTACTGAAAATACACAACGCTACTTTTATCAATTACAAATACAGCCGGTACAGGTAAAGCGACGTTTACCTTGCCTTGGGCATCAACAAAGTTAACACCGCGCTTATTGCGATAGATAGCGGCTGTTTTATCATCTAAAAAATAAGCTAAACCTAAGGCTTTTGCTAGGGTTAGGCTATCATCTGAAAGCAGTAAATAATTTGGCGAGCTTATTTTACTTTGGGCTAGTTTTTCTGGGCTATCTGGCGATACTGCAATAATTTGCGCGTTTAAATTAGCGAGTTGCTGCTCAATTTCTTGTATATTAGCCAGTTGCTTTGAGCAATAAGGACACCAACCTCCGCGGTAAATAATAAGCACCGTTGTTTTTTCAGCAAAGCGCTTTTGTAACTCTACATTATTACCATGTTGATCTTTGAGCGTTATATTAGGCACGCTTAAGCCCGGTAATAATGGTGATACTTGCTCGGGGGCTGCAGCAATTCCTTCTGTACTTGCTTGCGCATTCGCTACTAAAAAAGCAGCCATTACAATAGTCGCCAAGGTATGCAGTAACACTTTACTCATCATTATTTCCTGCCCTGTTTTTATGTGCTGTTTATAATAGATCAAAAATGCACTTTTTATTATTTGCCTGTATCATAAGCGTAATTTAAAAGCTCAAGTGGAAACGATATGTCAGCCAACTTAAATAAGCTAGTAGTAATGCTAGAAATGCAAAATGCCATGAACACTAAAGTTCATGATCAATGGTTTAGCCAAGGCTTTGAGTGGTACAGAGCCATTTGGGTAGAGTGTGCAGAGATGCTAGATCATTACGGTTGGAAGTGGTGGAAAAAACAAACCCCAGACACCGAGCAAGTCATTCTAGAATTGGTTGATATATTTCATTTTGGTTTGTCGTTAAGAATTGACGGAACAACCTCTTACGAAGAGTTAGCTAAGCAGCTAGAACAAGAACTTAGCGCACCACAGGCCGCAGATGACTTTAAACAAACTCTTGAAATATTAGCAGCTTCAGCAGTTGCAAATAAAACCTTTAACGCGGCCGCGTTTGCAGGGTGTATGGCGCAAATAGGGATGGATATTGACGATTTATACCGCGGTTACGTAGGTAAAAACACGTTAAACTTTTTCCGCCAAGATCATGGCTACAAAGATGGCAGCTACATCAAAGTATGGAATGGCCAAGAAGATAACGAGCATTTAGTCGAAGTCGTTAAAAGCCTTGATACCGAACATGCCGACTTTGCAAAGTTAGTATATCAAGGCCTAGTGGCGCGTTACCCGCAACAATAATCTAGCTGCTAGATTATGTTTCTGTAGTCGGTTACGTTTAAGTAATCGGCTATTACATTATGTGGTTGCTGGCTATCTGGGTTGGCCACCGCAAGTAAATGTTCAATGCCGTATTCTCGGGCAGCATTTAAAACAGGCACACTATCATCAACAAACAAAGTGCGCTGCTTATTAAACCCTAAGTCTTTTTGTACTTGATGCCATAAACTTTGCTGCTCTTTACTCACTCCGTATTGATGAGTAGACACCACGCCATCTAAATAATTATCTATCGCGGTATGTTCAAATTTAAGCATGACGTTTTCTGGGTGGGCGTTAGTTAAAAGAATTAGCTCTTTACCTGCTTTTTTTAACTCAGTTAAAAAGTGGGGCACATCTTCGCGTACTTTTATTAAGTGCTGGGTTTGGCGTTTTAATTCCATTATTGGTAAATTGAGTTGCTCTTGCCAATAATCTAAGCAATACCACTGTATTTGACCACTTACCGCTTGATAGCGTTTGTGCATATCGGCTTTTGCTTCATCAAGGGTAATATTACGAGTGAGCGCAAGTTGCTCTGGTACAACGTTAAGCCAAAAGTGACTATCGAAATGTAAATCGAGTAATGTTCCGTCCATATCGAGTAAAACGGTATCGATTTTTGACCAATTTAGCATGGGCTTTTCCTTGTGAAAAGTTTATGATTAAGCACAACTGCCATGATAGCAAAATAACGCCAATGACACAGAAAAAGCACCCAACTCCGCCTCAAATTATTAGTAACAATGTAGTTGCTAAAAGCCGTTTATTTACTGTTGAATCGTTAGAGCTTAAGTTTTCTAATGACGAAGAGCGCCAGTATGAGCGCATACGTGGCGGTGGCCGCGGGGCTGTAATGATTGTACCAATAACTGCAGATAACGAAATGCTACTGGTACGTGAATATTGCGCGGGCACAAACGACTACCAATTAGGCTTTCCTAAAGGCTTGATAGACCCCGGCGAAACACCACAGCAAGCTGCAAACAGAGAGCTTAAAGAAGAAGTGGGTTTTGGTGCTGAATTTTTTGAGCCGCTAAAAGTAGTATCAATGGCGCCAAGTTACTTTAACGCGACCATGCATATTTTATTTGCTAAGCAACTATATCCGCAAACGTTAGAAGGTGATGAGCCCGAACCTTTAGTGGTTGTTAAGTGGCCATTAACAGATTGGCAGTCATTATTAGAGCAAGACGATTTTACCGAAGCTCGCAGTGTTGCCGCTTTGCTATTATTAAATAAGTATTTAGCGTCTGGAGCTGCAAATGAATAAATTACTAGAGCCTTGTATTGAACTTGCACAAAGTGCAGGCGATGCCATTATGGCTATTTATAAAAAAGACGATATTGGCCAGCAAGAAAAGTCAGACTCTACGCCTGTTACAAAAGCAGACTTAGCGTCTAACGATGTGCTTGTTGCTGGTTTAAAAGCGCTTGCGCCCGACATCCCTATCATGTCGGAAGAAACGCCTATTCCGGCACTTGCCCAAAGAAAGAACTGGCAACGCTATTGGTTATTAGATCCGATGGATGGCACTGGCGAGTTTATTTTAGAAAGTGGTGACTTTGCCGTTAATATTGCACTTATTGAAAATAATCACCCCGTTTTAGGTGTGATTCATTGGCCAGCAAAAGGGATCACTTACTTTGCTACTGCTAATCAGGGTGCATTTAAACGAGAAAATGGTAGCGACACAAAAATGTCGGTAGCAACACCCGATAACCTAACGTTGGCAGTAAGTCGTAGACAAAAAATTGAAGCGGTCAGTCAGTATTTAAATACGCAGTTTGCCACTATTGCAGTAGGCTCGTGCTCGCTAAAAGCATGTATAGTTGCCGAGGGCAAAGCCGACTGCTTTTTACGAATTGGTCCTACAGGCGAGTGGGATACCGGCGCGTCACAAGTTATTGTAGAAGAAGCGGGTGGGTGTATAACCGATGCAGAATTTAATCCGCTTACTTATAACCAGCGTGAGAGCACTGAAAATCCTGACTTTATTGTAATGGGACACCCAGATTGGGAGTTTCAAAAAATGATAAGCCCACATCAGAGATAGCTATTTATAGTGTTTGTTGATTGCTTTTTGTTCGGTTGAACACAATTAACTAGTTAAAGCCTTGCAATATAAGTTTATTCCTATATTATAGCGCTCTCTTCGAAACAGGCTCGTTATTAACACGAAACTATTTCAAAGAAATTACAGGCGCGGGATG
>NZ_DJHW01000045.1:0-24215 GCF_002433295.1 Pseudoalteromonas sp. UBA6610
AGCTGTTAGCTGTTAGCTGTTAGCCAGAATAAATCATTCAGCATTGTGTTTGCAATAAACACAGTACTTTAAATTGTTGATACCATAACCCTAAACGTGAAACTTGCTCATACAAAGCATAGCAACCGTCGTCAGACAAAATACATACACCCACAAAAAAGCGCGGCATATAGCCGCGCTTTAAATAATATAAGCTTAAAAACTCTATAAATTTACAACATTTTCAGATTGAGAAGCCGGCTCACCATTTACCAACGTTGTTAAATATTGGCCAAAATCATCTCCCAACTTAGCATCGCGCATGCCGTATTCAACAATCGCTTTTAAGTAGCCTAGCTTATCGCCACAATCGTGTGAACGGCCACTCATATGGAATGCTTCAACGGTTTCTTGCTTCATTAGCTCATCGATTGAATCGGTTAATTGTATTTCACCACCAGCGCCAACCGGTGTTTTAGCAAGTAATGGCCAAATATTTTTGCTTAATACATAACGCCCTACTACAGCAAGGTTTGAAGGCGCTTTATCAGCCTCTGGCTTTTCAACCATGGTTTTAATTGCCGCACTGTTACCGGGTGTTAGCTGTACGCCGTTTATATCAGCAATACCATATTTGCTTACATCTTCTTGTGCTACTTGCTCAAGCATAATTTGGCTTGCTTTAGTCTCGTTAAAGCGTTTGATCATAGCCGCAAGGTTTTCAGTTTTTTGATCTGCTGTGTAGGCATCAAGTATTACATCTGGCAGCAGTACAATAAAATCGTCATCGCCAACAATAGGCTTTGCACACAAAATAGCATGGCCTAGACCTTTAGCTTCGCCTTGGCGCACACTCATTATAGTTACATCGGTAGGGCAAATAGAACGCACTTCTTCAAGCAGAGCACGCTTAACGCGTTTTTCAAGCGTTGCTTCAAGCTCGTAGCTGGTGTCAAAGTGGTTTTCTATGGCGTTTTTAGAGCTGTGTGTTACCAGTACAATGTCTTTAACGCCAGCAGCTACACACTCACTTACTATGTATTGAATAAGTGGTTTATCTACAATCGGTAGCATTTCTTTAGGAATTGCTTTAGTCATAGGCAGCATACGCGTGCCCAGGCCAGCAACAGGAATAACAGCTTTCATGGGTAATCCTTTATTTGTAAATTAATTATTTTTAAGTTAGCAGGTCAAATGTAGATGGGGGCTGAATGGATAGGAGCTGTTAGCTGTCAGCTAACAGCTATTATTTAATCACTACCAAATAAATCGCGTGTATACACTTTATCTGCAATGTCGCTAAGCTCATCAACCATACGGTTAGAAACCACTACATCAGATATTTGTTTAAACTCTTTTAAATCTTTCATTACACGTGAATGATAAAATGTATCTTCTTCAAGCACTGGCTCGTACACAACCACTTCAATGCCTTTGGCTTTTATGCGCTTCATTATTCCTTGTATAGACGAAGCCCTAAAGTTGTCTGAGCCCGATTTCATTACTAAACGGTAAATTCCCACAACTCGCGGGTTACGCTTTAATATTGACCCTGCAATAAAATCCTTACGGGTAGTGTTTGCATCAACAATCGCGCCAATAATATTATTTGGTACGTTTTGGTAGTTAGCACGTAATTGCTTTGTGTCTTTTGGCAAACAGTAACCACCGTAACCAAACGACGGGTTGTTATAATGATTGCCAATACGCGGGTCTAGGCCTACACCTTGTATAATTTGTTTAGAGTTTAAGCCGTGCGCCTCTGCGTAGCTGTCTAGCTCATTAAAGTAGGCAACGCGCATAGCAAGGTACGTATTCGAAAACAGCTTGATTGCTTCTGCTTCCGTTGAGTCAGTAAATAGCACGTCAACATCTTGCTTAATTGCACCTTGCTTTAACAAATTAGCAAAAATAGTAGCGCGTTCGCTTTGCTCACCCACAACAATACGTGACGGGTGCAAATTATCGTAAAGAGCTTTACCCTCACGTAAAAACTCAGGAGAAAATAGTAAATTTTCAACGTTAAGCTTTTGTTTAATATCGGCTGTAAAGCCTACCGGAATAGTCGACTTAATCACCATAACCGCATTAGGGTTATGTGCCATTGCATCTTTAATTACGGCCTCAACCGAGCCGGTATTAAAGTAGTTTGTTTCAACATCGTAGTCGGTTGGTGTTGCTATAATTACATAATCAGCGTCTTTGTAAGCAGCTACTTTGTCGGTAGTGGCTGTAAAATTTAAATCATCACGCGTTAAAAACTCGCTAATTTCAGTATCGATAATTGGCGACTGTTTATTGTTTAATAACGCTATTTTATGCTCATCAATGTCTAATGCCACCACTTCGTTGTGTTGTGCTAAAAGCATTGCGTTTGAAAGACCTACATAGCCCGTCCCTACCACAGCAATTTTCATGGTATTCCTTTATGTTTAAAACTATGTTTACTATTTTATCAGAGCGAGGAATGAAAACGAATAACCAAAATCGTAATACCCCCCTTTATAACACACCCGAGCGGTACCTACGGACGGGTACGTTATCGAAAAAGCGTGAAGGTGTATTTAGCGCTCATTTATCGTGTTTTATGATTTGCCTGATACAATCAGAAAAATTTTACTCTAACTTTTCATCACGCATACTATACTCAATAATCGCTTTTAAATAACCTAGTTTATAACCAAAGTCGTGCGAGCGACCACTCATATGAAAGGCTTATACCGTTACTTGTTTCATCAGCTCATCAATTAAATCTGTTAACTGTATTTCGCCGCCTGCGCCAACAGGTATTTTAGCAAGTAGTGTTTAAATAGTTATACTCAGCAAGTAGCGCCTTACCACCGCTAGGTTAGAGTGGGCTTTGTCTGTATCCGGTTTTTCAATCATAGTTTTAATAGCGGCACTATTGTCAGGAGTAAGCTGTACATTATCGATATCAGTAATACCTTATTTACATACATCTTGTTGCGTTGCAGGTTCAAGCATAATTTGGCTTGCGCGTTTCTTGCTAAATCATTTTAACATCGCTGCAAGACTCTCTGTCTTTTGCTCTGCCGTATATGCACCTAGTATTACATCAGGCAATAAAACGGTAAATCATCGTCACCTACAATTAGCTTTACACATAAATGGCATACCCTAACCCTTTTGCTTCATCTTGGCGCATACTCATAATGGTTGCATCAGTAGGGAAAATAGAGCGCACTTCTTCAAGCAAAACACGTTTAACACGCTTTTCAAGCGTGACTTCAAGCTAATAGCTTGTATCAAAGTAATTTTCAATTGTATTTTTAGAGCTACGCGAGACCAGTACAACCTCTTTAATACCCGCGGCGATACATTCAAAAACAATGTATTGAATGAGCGGTTTATCTATAATGGGTAGTATTCCTTTAGAAATTGCTTTAGTCATAGGCAACACACATGTAAAGGTCAGCAGCAGAATAACAGCTCTTTTAGGTAGTCCTTTATGAGTGATTAAGTGTCTATAAACTAGCAGCTAATAGGTAAATAGTGATTGAATGGAGTTTGACAACTCCTGCGCAGCAAACTGTGAGGCTTTTCGCAAGCTTAGATAAGCATGGAGGCAATTTTAGACCCTATAAAGCGTTTCATCACTCACTAAAGGGGCGTTTATATAGTCTGCGATTAACGTTGCAATTTTTTTCATCTGAGTGCGATTCGCTCCTTCGACAAGTAGATAGCGTGTTCCTTGATTAGTTAAAATCCTTATCTCACCACTTTGAAACGGCTCTTCCTGACTTTTTGCATTTACAATTTTTTTTATTAACTCTACTTCCGCGATTTCTTTAAATGGAATAGCCTTCTCTAATCCTATTAATTTTTTTTCAGATTGTATAAACCTGTATTCTTTGCTGCCTTTTTTAACTATCCCTCCTAGCCAAATTAACGTGCCCCCTCCTATAAATAAAGCACATGCAGCAAATACATCAACTACGGTAAAAAGCGTATACACGCTAGCAATTAATATACCTGAGCCAAAAAATAAACAACTGATATAGGCTAATTTGCTTGAGCGCGACGGTGTGAGTATTAATTGTGCATCAGACTCCTGTGCAGTGTGTGTAACATGAAGTGTTCCACCCGTATTAAGGGGCTCTAATGAGCCCCTCTGGGTCGACTTATTGGTATCCAAATCCACCAATTATCTCTCCTAGGTTATTATTTTTCATCGAGCGTACCTCTGGTATACTTGAAGGCTCTTGGTCTTTGGTTGACATAAAGCGGATCACAGCATCACACCCAGTTACGAGAGTCTGATCCATTGCAACATCGCCTGTGTCGCCAGAAGATAAATCGACTATGAACTCATCTTTTCTAAGATTATTTGAATCCTCAAAAGACCAGTTTATTTCGCCATTAAAAGTACCTGATGTATCGGTGTACACACCAAATAAGCTATAGTTCATTGGCGAGCCATCATAATCCTGCGCTTTGCCAAATACAAAAACCTCTGAAGTTAGGTTCTGGTCTAAATCAAATTGTTCCTCAACAACATAATCTCTACCAGTACAGGCAATAAACATGCTCCACTCAGACTCTTCTTTCGTATTTGTTGTTGCACAAGCTGATTGTGATAGCTCAGAACGGTTTCCTCGTGCATCAAAAGCAGCGATAGAGTAACAATATTCAGTATTTGGTGCTAATTGCAAAATAGTCGCCATAGGATCTACAGATACTTCTTTGGCATACGTCGTATCACCGTCGTATGCATAAACTGTATACCCTGTAACACCCGTTTCGTCAGTTGCTCCGCTCCATGTTAATTTAATCGCTGTTGATGAAAGTGGCTCTGCTGATACTTGCGTTGGTGCCGTTGGTTTCGTACTATCTAACGCTGTTACAACCGCACATACTTCATTAGACGCCGGTGATTCATTCCCTAAATCATCTTCTGCAATAACAAAATAACAATATTGCTTATTAGCAGACACATTTGAATCTTCATATTGTGAGCCATAAATACCATTTTCTAAAAATACGCTATCTCTATAAATTTTGTAGCTGATATCAGCATCACTTTCAATGAAATCCCAATCAAGAATAAAGCTCTCATTACCTGTAGTAGTTACCGTTAACTCTGTTGGCGCATTAAGTCCTGTAGTGCCGCACGAACGACTAAGGCTGTCTATCTGTTTTTTAAATTTAAATAAGCTTGATGTGTAATCAAACTTTTTTGTGATCAGACTAAAAGAGCCTTTAAAGCTTATATCCAGCTCAAGAAAAGTATTCACATCAAAAACACAGTTATTATTATTTACTAATGGGATCGCTTCGACACCTAGCTTTAATGAGTTTCCAACACCAGGCCCAGCAATACCATATAAGCGACTAAAGTAAGCAACCTCTGGACCTGCTTTCGCCTCTGCTTTAAAGTCAATGGTGGTGAAAGGATCATTTGCATCCACATCAAAGTCTAACTCTTTGATCTCTTCAAACCCTTTACTTTCTGTATATTGTGCTCCAGCAACGATGTCTAACTTAGCCACTAAACGTGGTTTCAGTGCCATTCCAACGGATGCATCAGCGACCAAAGACAATTGCACTTCAGGCTGAATAACAATAATACCCAGCGTAATCGGTGAGAACCGAATGGGCAATGTCACACTCTCTTTCAAAGCAGCCACATTTACGGGGCCACCAATATCTAAACCAAGTTCACTGTCTACATCTATGTGTGCAACGCTTCGAAAGTGACTTATAGTAGATGGAAAATCTACTTTTAAAGAGAAGTCAGGATTTACCGTTAACTTTATTCCACCTGATGCACTGATCTGATCATCTTTAGTACCTATATCACCGTCAGCATCGTGCAGTATAAGGTTAGTAACCGCAAGTTCAATGGGAGTCGCACTCGCTACTTCATTTTGCGGTTCTGCTGTCTGCTGTACTGGTAGTACTTTTATACCTTGCGGCAATGTCGACTGCTGCACACTATCCGCTGTTAATACTTGTTGATAAACAATCGTACCTTCGGTGATTAATTGATCCAAGGTCGCTTCTTCAGTCTTTATGACCCTTAATGAGCCTTGGTTACCCAGTATTTCAACAACTCTTTTTAAGAAGAAGTGCTTTAATCCTTCCCCGTCATTTATTCCATTTGATACTAGAATACTTCCAATAACTACGTTACTTAACTCTGCGTTCCCATCAAAGGTAATTACCCCTGTGGTCTCATTGTAATCTCTTATAGACGCTTTTTGCTGCTCATCAAGGACAACCACGTTGTCGGCTAAAGTTAAGTCAACACCAGATTCATTTGGAGAGAAGGTTAAAGATAAAGAGGTATCGCGTTGAGGTGTCAATTGACACACATTAGCATCTTGCGCAGTTTCGCAGCCTCGCCAACTTAAAAACTGCCAACCATTCGTAGGAGTAGCTTTTAGCGATAGCGCAGTCCCTTGCTCAATATCAATTGAACAAACATTACTACTTGTACATATTAATGGGCTAGCATGATTTAATAGTTCAACACTCCCCTCACCAAATGAGTCTATTGTTACTGTAATTGTAGCGGGCGAAACTGTTACTTGCTTTTCAACTGTTGCGGTATTATTTGAACTATCGGTGGCTGAATATACAACGGTATAATTACCAGGCTGTGCCAAATCAATGCTATTTGAAATTGTAACTTCAACTTCATTATCGTAATTGTCGACAGCCTGTGCACCATATTCGCGGTATTCTGTTCCTTGTTCAAGCGTAAGCGGCTCTTCATTTAATAAGGTTATAACAGGGGCTGTTGTATCAACGACCCTAACCGTTCTTACTACTTCAACGCTATTTCCAGCTTTATCTGTTGCTGAATAAGTAATGGTATAACTACCTAGGATACTGCTATCAACATTACTATCAATTGAGACTGTTACATCAGCGTCTGTATCATCCGATACAGAGTAACCCGGCTCGACAAAGTCTGTATGAACTTCGACTTCAATTTCAGCGCCACTTGTAAGTGTAATGATGGGGGGAGTCGTATCTTGGAGGGGTTCTACTTGAGTAGTAGGTTTATCATCAGACCCACCACAACCTGTCAACGCTAAACTACACAATGGCAATATAAATAGCTGTTTTAACTTCACGTGTATCTTCCTTTATATGAACGCAAGAAAGTCGTAATTTGAAAATAATTTTTCAAAGACTTTCAACTAACGCAATCCCTCGCGTTCAGTTAACATTAATCTACCATGATAATGAAAAAAAATTAACAAATCAATAATATCTATTTGTTTTATTTAGAAAATTTAGATGTAAGCACTCTATGAGCTGTACTGCATATTGCCGCGCACGAAAACCCATAATACATCTCACATATGCTTGGGCACGGCGATACACGTTTATTGTTCGAGATTTATACGCCGGATGTAGCTAATGCATCTAGGCAAGGTGGGGGGGGAATTTAATAAAATGTTGATTAAGCGTGGGATTGCATAAAGCCTAAATCTAGCCCTTAACTTCTTAACACAAAAGGCGAATATGAAGTTAAGGGCTAGATTTTAAGGCTAAAGATCCAAGGAAAAAGTTAAAAATTTTACCAAGACTCAATTGATTTCATTAAGCCAAAAAGCATACACAAAATTACTTTTGTCTCAGCCCCTATTTAGCAGCTTGTTCTGCTTCAATTTCGCCTATTTTTACTGCGATTTAGATTTAAGAACTCAGCTCCCTACAGCAGCTTTTAGAATATGATGAAAACAGGCGTGATCTTTTGGCGTTTTTCTTTCAAACCATTATTCGGTGAATTTCATCATTTCATTTCTGTGAGACTGCACAAATGCGTTCAAAATTTGAAGAAAACGACAATGCTTAACATGTTATTTAACCCAAACGCTTCACTTAATTTAAAATGCAGATAAACCTCACAGGCTAAATCAGCTGAGCGCTGCCATACATCAAGATTTTCAAATTGCATGAAAAATATCTTATATCTAGCTTTTCATCAATTAACTATAGCTTTCACCTTCAAACTTGTATCTTTAATTTTGGGAACATCTCAGCTTGAACAACTTCGTCTTTAACCTTTTCCCTTTAATCTTTAACCTTGGGCCTTTAACCTTAAACCAGCGCTTTAATTGCAGTGGCAATATGCTCGGCTTGCACTTGTGAGGCTGCATAATTTGTAGACTCAACCATAACGCGAATAAGTGGCTCTGTGCCTGATTTACGCAATAAAACACGGCCCGTGTTTGCCAATATACTTTCAGCCTCCGTAACAGCGTGCTTTACTGAATCAGTATTAAGTATTTCGTCCGCATTATTTTGTGTTAAACGCACATTTAAAAGTACTTGCGGTAGTTTTTGCATACCCGCTACGTAGTCCTTTAATGATTGCTTTTGCTGTATAAGCGCGGTTAAAACTAACAGTGAGGCAACTATACCATCGCCTGTGCTTGCATAGTCTAAGTGTAAAATATGGCCTGAGCCTTCACCACCTAGTTTCCAACCGGTATTTTTAAGTTGCTCAACAACATAGCGGTCGCCTACTTTTGCACGTTTAAATGGAATATCCATGTCTTTAAGTGCAAGCTCTAAGCCTAGGTTCGACATAAGCGTACCAACAACACCGCCATTCATATTACCTTGCAGCTTTGCCGCTTTTGCCAAAATATATAAAATTTGGTCGCCATCAACAACGCTGCCCGCATCATCAACCAGCATTAGCCTATCGGCATCGCCATCAAGTGCTATACCAAGGTCTGCATTATTAGCAACTACGGCTGATTGCAAGCTATCTAAATGGGTAGCACCGCATTGTTCATTAATATTTAAACCATCGGGTTTGTCGTTAATGCTGATCACCTCAGCACCAAGCTCTGCATATACATTAGGGGCAATATGGTACGCTGCGCCATTTGCGCTATCTACAACAATTTTTAAGCCTTCAAGGGTTAGGTCTTTGGCAAATATGCCTTTGCAAAATTCAATGTAGCGGCCAGCGGCATCGTTAATGCGCCTTGCTTTACCTAAACGTTCAGAGCTCACGCACTGCATAGCATCGCTTTTTAATGCCTGTTCAAGCAAGGCTTCAATTTCAAGCTCTTGCTCGTCATTAAGTTTAGTGCCAAAGTTATTAAAAAACTTAATGCCATTGTCGTAATAAGGGTTGTGTGAGGCACTAATTACAACGCCGGCATCGGCTCTAAACGTTGATGCCAAATAGGCAACAGCAGGTGTGGGCATTGGGCCAACAAAGGCAACATTAACACCTGCCGCCGAAAGCCCAGCCTCCATTGCCGACTCAAACATATAACCGCTATTACGTGTATCTTTACCAATTAAAATTTCTTTAGTACCGCTTGAGGCTAAAACCGTACCTGCAGCCCAACCCAATTTCATTGCAAAATCAGGCGTGATAGGAAACGTGCCTACTTTACCTCGTACACCATCGGTACCAAAATACTTACGTGACATGATTGATCCTTATTAATTTTAATATTAGGGAAAATAAGAAGTGGGTTTTGTAATTACAAAGACAATAATACAAAAAAGGCGCGGTAATAACCTGCGCCCCTTGCATGTAGTTTAATATTTACTTTAAAAATTTTTTACACAAGCCATTTTTAACCCGTTATATTCACAACATTTTGCTCGCTCTGGCTTATATTATTTTTTTTTGCATTCCATACTAGGTCGCATATACCATCGGTTGGATTAAACCCCGTTGGCGCATCAAGCAGTAACTGACGAATAGTCTTGTGGTCAAAATCATGACAAGCAACGTCTAACGCTTCTATAAATGTATTAAATTGGTCTAAAGGCAGCATAACTTCGTTTGCAGTCATTATACGCTCATGCGTTGTTTCGCCAACATTGTCACCAATTAACAGCTCTTCATAAAGTTTTTCACCTGGGCGCAGCCCTGTGCACTTAATTTCAATATCGCCGTGTGGGTTAGTATCGTTTTTAACTTCAAACCCGGAGAGCCTGATCATCTTGGTTGCTAAGTCTTTAATTTTAACGGGCTCACCCATGTCTAGCACAAACACATCGCCCCCTTTGCCCATTGCGCCTGCTTGTATCACTAATTGTGCAGCCTCAGGTATAGTCATAAAAAAGCGCGTTATATCAGGGTGCGTTAGCGTTATTGGACCACCCTCTTTTATTTGCCTACGAAACAGCGGCACTACAGAGCCACTCGAGCCAAGCACATTACCAAAGCGTACCATACAAAAACGCGTATTATGTTTTACACCTTGCTCTTGCGCTAAACCTTGCAGTGCAAGTTCTGCCATACGCTTAGTGGCACCCATTACATTGGTTGGGCGTACCGCTTTGTCGGTTGATATAAGTACAAATGTTTCTACTTTTGCATTTACAGCTGCTTTTGCTGCGTAGTAGGTACCAAACACATTATTACGCACCCCTTCTACAACATTATGCTCAACTAAAGGAACATGCTTATAAGCAGCTGCGTGGTAAACCGTTTGTACTCCAAAGGCCATCATTACCGTTTCAATGCGGTTAATACGCTGTACAGAACCCATAATTGGCACCAGCTTTACGTTTAAGTTGTTATGAGTAATGTACTCACTTAGCTCTTTTTCGATTGAATATAAGCCAAACTCGTTTACTTCAAACAATACAAGCTTTTTAGGCTGCTGCTTAACTATTTGCCTACAAAGCTCTGAACCAATAGAGCCGCCTGCACCGGTAACCATTACCACTTTATTGGTAATATTAGCGGTCATTAAATCTACTTTAGGTGCTACAGGGTCGCGGCCAAGTAAGTCTTCTACGCCTACTTCTGTTATTTCTGCTAGTTTTGCTTTACCTTCAACTACATCTGCCATACCAGGAATAGAAAGTACGTTGACCGTTAATGGCTCTAATTGTGCCAGAATTTCTTTTCGTCGTGCACGTGTTTCACTTGGCAGCGCTAATAAAACCTTACTAATTTTGCGCTTGTTTACTAACTCGTGTATTCCTTGAAAACTAATAACAGGAATGCCTTGAATAATTGACCCATGTTTTGTTTTGTCATCATCAATAAAGGCACTTACAAAATACTCAGGCCCTGCCCCTAATGCCGTGGCTAATTGTCGGCCAGCAGAGCCAGCGCCATAAATAATCACAGGCTCTTTGTTGCTAGTAGTCATTTTACCAATAATAGCGCGCACTAAAACACGTGCACCACCAACGGTTAATAAACATAACCAAGCAAAAATAAAGGGCATAGTACGGGGTATATTTACGCCCAAAATAAACGCAATCAACACTAGGCCTACTGTTGTAATAACAGTACCGACTACTATTGCCCAAATAGCTTGTGAGTTCATATATCTGAGTACAGCTCGGTACAAGCCCAAGCTTATAAACGCATATAAACTTACAGGTAATAATACAGCTAACAATAGCCAATTATCTAAACTCTGCAGAGGCTCAAAACTGTCTAGCCTTACTATAAGTGCTAGCCAAAACGCTGATATTATGAATGATGAATCAATACAAAGTGTAATAATCCGCTTTTTAGCGCGAGATGCATTTAAAATAGAACGAATAAAACTATCCATTGCTAGTTCCTGTGAGGTTTATTTAGAGGGCGTCGCCCATTAGTGATTTTAATTAAACAACATGTGGATTGTAATAAGAATAATTGACCGCGGCCAGTTTATAGCGAAGCATAAGGGATAATCAATAAACAACATGGTATAAAAAAACTTTGAGCAATTACATAACTATACATATTATTGGAATTAAGATTAGTGTGGCTGAGCAGCCGCCATGCATGGGGTCAGGTTATTCTTTAGTTAACAGCTAAAAAAGGCCAACTCATACTGCAAAGGAGGCCTTCCCTAAATAGTTAAAAGCAAAAGCTATTTAACCCTGTCACCACTACCACTACCAGTAATCGTCATAATTATGTATTTAAAATAATTACTAATTGTTAGCGTATCAATCATTTCACGATCTGTTTTTGCTAACAACTCAGGAGTCGACATATCAATTTCGTTTACTTGTGCGAGCCCTGTTATACCTGGGCGAACAGCAAATACATTTTTAGCTTCACGTGCTTGTGTTAATTCTTCTTGGTTAAACAAGCCAGGGCGAGGACCAACTAAGCTCATTTCACCTTTTAGTACATTCCAAAGTTGTGGGAGTTCATCTAACTTAGTTTTACGTAAAAAGCCGCCAAAAGGCGTAATAGATGTCGTACTTGCTAAATGGCTAGCAACCGAAGCGGTATCAACCTTCATAGTTCTAAATTTAACCAAAGTAAAAGGCTTTTTATTACGACCAACACGCTCTTGGGTAAAAATTGGTGAGCCAGTATCAAACAAGCCAATAACGTATAAAATAGCTAAAAATGGTAAGGCAAATAACAAACCAAATAAAGCAAATAAAAAGTCGAGTAAGCGGATCATTTATTAACTTCCTTTAATGACTTCATAGACTCTTCCATTGTATAAGGTGGTTTCCATCCAAGCTCTTGAGTTACATAGCTTGAATCTACTTCTAAATTACAAAGTAGTTGCTCTATAGCAGCTGACTTCCCAAAGGCTTTCCCAATTAATCGCATTGCTATCAAAGGTACTGGTAACTGCAATTTTTTCTTACCCATACCTTTAGCAATTGCATTTGTAAAATCTTTTATAGAAACCACAGGGCCATCAGATGCTATGAAGGTTTTTCCCGCTGCATTTGGGTGTTTTGTGCAGGTAATGAGTAAATCAACTAAATTTTGCACTGCAATAAAGCTACGTTCATTATCTAGCAAACCAAAGGGCAGGACTGGTGATTTTTTTACGAGCTTAGCTAGTGCTCTAAAGTTCCCTGGTGCTCCTGGCCCATAAACTAAAGTTGGG
Source organism: Pseudoalteromonas sp. UBA6610 (assembly GCF_002433295.1). Classification (NCBI taxonomy): domain Bacteria; kingdom Pseudomonadati; phylum Pseudomonadota; class Gammaproteobacteria; order Alteromonadales; family Pseudoalteromonadaceae; genus Pseudoalteromonas; species Pseudoalteromonas sp. UBA6610. The sequence continues at coordinate 12,804 of NZ_DJHW01000045.1, forward strand.
CGTATAATTACTAATTCCATACCTGTATTCGCAGATATTACTTTAAGCCCTTCTTCTGCGTCATATTTTGATTTAGAGTACGAGTTATGCGGTGAAGCAACCGAGTTAACTGAAAACGGGAGTTTTTTTGTTGAATAACCGTTTACACCAATTGAGCTTACAAATATAAAACGCTTAACACCTGCTTTAGCCCCTTCACTAGCTAACCTTAGAGTACCATCAACATTTACATTCTGGTAATCCTTATCTGTAAATGAATTAGAATGTGCTAATCCAGCTAAGTGAATAACGCAATCAATACCATTAAATGCATTATTCCAATCTGTATTACTATCTAATTGTGGTATTTCAAAAACATCCTCTAATAAATGTTCTGTACTGCTACGAACCACATATCTGAAACTAGATCTTCGTTGTAGGTATTTGCCAATAAATCCTGTAGCCCCAGTTAGTAAAACATTCATATAATTCCTAATAACCCGTGACTAAATCATTAATTGCAGCTAAAGAGTCTGCTTCAGAAAAGTGATTAATTAAACTTGACCTTGGTTCCATGTTCAGAAGACAACCTTTATTAAAGCAAATATCATCTATCAGCTCTGCCAAGGCTACAGGATCACCAGAGTTGCAGCCCCAACCAATAGGATAATCATCTACTAGAAGCCTTAATTCAGCACCTTCATCACCAATGACAATTATTGGTTTATCTGCTGCTAATGAAAAATAAGATTTGCTAGGGACAGCTAAACCAAGCATACCTTTTTTTAATGAAACAAAAGCAACATCACAAGCATTCAAAGCTATGTCTTTTTCAGCCATATCACATTCCCCATAAAAGTGAATGCGATCATCGTCCGCTTCTTGAATTAGGGCTAAAGCATTAGCAGCTTCAGAACCACTTCCAATAAATAGAAACTTTGCATTCGGAGCTTTGCTCAGCTCTATTGCTTCTAAAAGACCATAGATATCTTGTAGGACTCCCAAATTGCCAAAAAACTGAAAAACTACAATTTCATCTTGCTTCCAATTAAGCTCATTAATAATTTTATTATGACTTTTATCAGTTATACATACCTCTTCATGAGCTGCCCAGTTAGGTATATAATGGACTCTAGTACGTGAACTCACTTTTTTGATTAATAATTCGCGCATGTCCCGACCAACAGCGACTATGTCATTTGGCTTACTATATAGGTTAGTAAAAATTTTTGACACTAGTTTATAAACAGGGTTATTAGTTGAGATAACACCCGCCGGTATTAAATTTTCTGGAAAAATATCATAACCAAAAAGTAACCAAGGTAAATTTAATTTTCTTTTTAGTCGTGCAATAAAAAACATATTAAAAATTGAATTAGTACCGGATATTATAACATCTGAACTATTAATTTTTTCTTTTGAAGCTTTATAAAAACATACAGACATTTTAATGTATGCCCAAAGCCGAGAAAACATACTTGTTTTCGAATATGTAGATGATACATATAAAATATATTCAAAATTATTGGATTTTAGGTATTCTACATTAGATTTTGAGTCTGGTGAAATAACCAAAACATCATAATCTATCGAAAGTGATTCTAAAATTTTCGTCCAATAATAAGCAGTAGAATTAACATCTTTACCTAAGTACTCAGATATAAAAACTACCCTCTTCTTAGTTCCCATATTTTTTCCACACCACTCTATTTACATAGTCGGTATAACTAATAATAGTTCGTAATACTTTGTCAGACACATTAGGAGCAATATAATTTTGTACTTTGTTAATTAACCTATGTTCACCACGTGGTTGCTTATCAAGTATTTCAAGGGCTTGAAGTATCCTCTCTACATTCATACCAGTAAACATAACAGCCCCTTCTTCAAAGCCTTCTGGGCGCTCTTGTGCATCTCTAATATTAATGGCAGGAAAGTTTAAAATAGACGACTCTTCGGTAATCGTACCGCTATCGCTTAATACCACTTTCGCCTCCATTTGCAGTTTTACGTAATCACTAAAACCAAGTGGTTTTAATAACTTAACCAAGGGGTGAAATTCCAAATTAAGTAAATCAATTTTCTTTCTGGTACGTGGGTGAGTCGACACTATAATAGGATACTGGTATTTTTCAGCAATGGCATTCAAAGCATTAACATAACTGTGAATGTTTGTCTCCGAATCTACATTCTCCTCTCTATGTACACTTACTACAAAGTACTCTCCAGGTGTTAAACCCAGCTTGCTTAAGATTTCGGCATTACCAATTTTATCTGCATAGCGATTTAACACTTCATCCATTGGGCTGCCCGTTTTAACAATTAGATCGGGCTTGAGACCTTCGGCTAATAAGTATTCACGCGCTATATCAGTATAAGGCATGTTAACATCAGAAATATGATCCACGATTTTACGATTAATTTCTTCTGGTACACGCATGTCAAAACAGCGGTTACCTGCTTCCATATGAAAAATAGGAATTTTTTTTCGTTTGGCCGGAATAGCAGCCATTGCACTGTTAGTATCGCCTAATATCAGAATTGCATCTGGCTTTACTTCAGTAAACATAGCATCGGCTTTACTAATTACTTGCGCCATAGTTTCGGCAGCTGTCGCACCTGCACATTCTAAAAATATGTCTGGCGCACGAATGCCAAGGTCTTCAAAAAATATTTGATTTAGTTCGTAATCATAGTTTTGTCCAGTATGCACTAACACATGTTCACAAAACTCATCTAACTTTGCTATGGTGCATGACAATCTAATAATTTCAGGGCGCGTACCTACAACTGTAACAACTTTTAACTTTTTCATGCTTTATACCTTTTTACATAATCTTTGTACATATATTCAACAAGCTCACTCCAGGACGGCGGTTCAAAATGGGTTAACTGCCTAAACTTATCTGAATTTAAAGAGCGATCAATTACCAACTCTTGTGACTCTGCAATATGAATCTGCTTATGGTATTGCTTGGCAATCAGCTTCAATAAAGTATATTTGTTAATTGGGTCTACCGATAAATGCAATAGGCCTGAAACTTCTGGGTTTGGTAAAATATACTCTACCATCAGCTTAGCTATATAGCAGGTCGGTAAGCCAGAGAATATCGCTTTAGAAAAGCCCTTAGTACTTTCTCCTTGCGATAAGAACCAGTCTACTAAGCTTACAGCAGAAGTAAGCTCATGCCCTATAATAGAAGTCCGTAACGTAAGATGTTTGCCGTAGCTCACTTCTCCTAAACACTTAGATTTGCCATACAAATCGCGGGCATCAGGTAGTGAGTCTTCATTATATAAACCTAAATCACCGGTAAAAACGCAGTCAGTAGAAAAGTGAATCAACTTTGCATTAAATTGATCGCAAAGATTGGCCAACTCATGTGGCAGTAACGCATTAATTTTTACAGCATCTATGTGTTGCTTTGAAATACCATGCTGCTTTATTAAACCAACACAGTTAACTACCACATCAGGAGCCACTGTTTTGATTGCCTGTTGCAGTGAGCTAATATCATAAGCATCAACACCACTTATAAGACGCTGTTGAGTATCGTTAAAAAAGCGTTCTTTGCCAGCAATATTTCTAACTGAACCATATACCGATAGATTAGCGTGCTCACTTAAGTTGCTGAACAGGCTGTAACCCAACATGCCTGTAGCGCCAAGAATTAATATTCTCATTTTTAAACACCTTCAGGTACAACGATATTTCCGGATTCAATTTCACGCATAAAGTCTAATTTGCGGAGTAGTTGCTTCATACCTTCAATATCTAAACGCTCGGTATTGTGCGAGTTGTAATCTTCTACTTTAGATAGGTCAGAATCCCCCTCGTCAAAAAACTTCGAGTAGTTTAGATCTCTGTTATCCGCAGGCACTCTAAAATATTCACCTTGCTCTTGTGCTACAAACATCTCTTCGCGGCTACATAATGCTTCAAACAATTTTTCGCCGTGTCGAGTGCCAATCACATTTACAGCATGCTCTGGTTTTTTAAGCATTTCAAGTAACGCGTTGACTAACACTTCAATAGTTGCTGCTGGGGCTTTTTGCACAAAAATATCACCGTTTTGACCATTTTCGAAAGCATGTAATACTAAGTCTACCGCATCATCTAAGGTCATCATAAAGCGAGTCATTGTCGGATCGGTAATAGTAATAGGCTCATTATTAACGACCTGGCGAATAAATAAAGGAATAACAGAACCACGAGATGCCATAACATTACCGTAGCGCGTACAACAAATAGTAGTATTTGTATTTCCTAAATTGCGACTTTTAGCAACAATCACTTTTTCCATCATAGCTTTAGAAATCCCCATTGCATTAATAGGGTACACTGCTTTATCAGTACTCAAACAAACTACACGCTCAACATTATTTGCGATAGCGGCATCTAGCACGTTTTCTGTACCTAGCACATTGGTTTTAACGGCCTCTAATGGATAAAACTCACATGATGGAACTTGCTTCAATGCTGCAGCATGGTAAACATAATCTACTCCACGCATGGCGTTTAGAATACTCTGACTGTCGCGAACATCACCTATATAGAACTTCAATTTTTCTGATTGAAAATACTTACGCATATCGTCTTGTTTTTTTTCATCACGGGAGAAGACACGTATCTCCTTGATATCACTTTTAAGAAAACGTTTTAAAACTGCATTACCGAAAGAACCGGTTCCACCAGTAATCAACAAGACCTTACCTTTAAACATTTTTATCTCCAATAAACTTTAAACATTGCCAAGTTAACAATGCAGTATTTTCCCAACTATATTGCTCACGTAGAGCAATAGACTTATTTCGCATCTCCTGAATCATAACATCGCTATCTAAAACAACCTTTAACTTTTCATAAATAGAATCAGGGTCTAATTCATTAAAATACAAAGCAGAATCTCTAGCGAATTCTGGCATTGGCTCTGTTTTAGAAGCAATTACGGCAGAACCGCAACCAATTGCTTCAAGAAGAATATTAGGACAATTTTCGCATGACGAGGCAAAAACGAACAAAGATGCCTGCTGATATAATAAAGGTAACTCCTCATAAGGAACTTTTCCTTTTATATCTATATATGGAGCTAAATTATTATCGTTAATGTAATTGACACAAAGGCTATATTTCGGTTCCATAAACTCACCGACTATAACCAATTTGTTCTTAAGTCTTTCTTTTTTTGATAATTTTGAATATGCTTTTATTACATTTAAGTGATTTTTGTATGGCTCGAATCTAGAAACGTATAAGATATAATTATTTTTTTTAATTTTTTCGGGATTATTAGTAACATTGCTAGGTACAAAGTTTTTAGCTATACCATGATAAATGATACTAGCGCTCTTAATCTTTAATAAGTTTTGAATAGAGTTTTTAGCATATTCAGAAATAAATATAATATGGTCTGCACTATTCATTGTTCTTATCATTAGTTTTTTTAAAAAATAATTTTTTAACTTTAATATACGGCTAGGAAGTGCATTCAATGCAACCTCGTCAAAAGGTAACATATTTCTAAACATGGTAACTTTTGGTATAGATAACTTTTTTGATGTAAAATCCATACCCCCAGGAACAAATAGAACATCTACATTTAACTTATTTAGCAATTTAGGTAGTTTATATCTTTCCCAAAGAGCTCTGTGTAATATCGTCCTATTTGCAAAAGTAGTTTCTAAATAAATAACCCTTGGATCATCAGGTAACATAGAGTTATCAGGACAACTAATGAAAATTTTAACATTATCAGGTAGATATTTAAGGAGATTAATTATATAAGTTTTCCCTCCCCCTAACTTTGCAGATAATGCATTAATAAAATAAATGTTCGACTCCATAATAATCCTATTTATTTAAGTATATATCAGCGACTGAAGATAGAGTTTTTCCTTTTAAGCAACTTTCCACAACACTTCTTTCAACTCGCTTTTTTGCGTTACAACTAATAAACTCCGAGATTTCAGCGACACATGTAGAAGGTAAAATATTCATAACTAAAGGATAGTCTCTAAAACTAGAAGTTTTAGTCTTACTGAGAAAGTTCAATATAGGCTTACCAGAAGCAATGCATTCATTTATTTTACTTGGTGTCATGGGGCAAGCTTCATTTTCAATATTAATGATAATATCAAACTTTTTTGTTAACAGAATAGCTTTATCTCTCTCTATAACACCTAAATGCCTTACTCTTTCCGATTCAATAAATTCAATACCATTTAATGGTCCATAAAAATTTGAATAAAAGTCAAATCCGTACCTTTCTAGTTTACTCAAAACTTCAAGGGCAAGATAAGGCTCCCTAATTCCTTTATGAAGTGCTCCAATATACCCTATTTCAATCTGCGAATGGACATTTACTTTTTCGCAATAAAACGCATTTACATCAACTAAATGTGGGACAACTTTAAATTTATCAATATGAGGGTATTTCGCTTGGTAAAGCTTTGCAGTCTGCTCATTTGTTAAAGTTATTAGATCAGCTACTTGGAATATTTTCTCTTCTGATTTTCTATTTATTCCATTATAAATAGTGTAATTATTTACTGGCATTTCTTTAGAGATAGAGAATGGATCTCCAAAATCAACTATAAGGGTAGTATTGGAGTTCAAATATTTATAATATTTTGCTGCAAGTAACGCTGAATAAGTAGGTGAATAACCAATAACCAAATCGTATTCAACTTTACGTCTTTTATACACTTCAAATATAGCCATTGGTAACCAATGCCAAAGTCCGTCAGGCCAAAAAATACTCCTGTATATACTTTTAGCAATTAATATTGTACGTTTTTTAAACCTACCAAAAACACTAAGTCTAGACTTAAATTTTGTATTGTTCAGCCCTGAAGTATTCGAATAAGTTTGAAAGCGAGTTGTCATAGGAAAATTAACTCGTTTTATATTTAACTTTTGCCCTAGTGTCCCACTATCTCCACCTGCAATAATATCCACATCATGACCTAAATCACTGAAACGCTTTGCCAGTTGAGACCAACGATATGAATGCGCAGTACTACTTGGTGGGAAGTGGTAATTTATGATAAGTATTTTCATATATGTCCTTTAATTATTTTATCTTTAATCTAGAAAGAAAATAAATCATGAATATAGGAATGAAGTAGTAGATAGTATAAGTATAAAATGTATATGAAAATTCCGAATAAGATAATCGAGCAAAAGCAAGGATTAGGTATAAATAGAGTGGAAGTATAAAAACACTGTTTTTTCCATTAATAACCTTATTAATATTACCATAAACTTTGACACCTAGTAGCATGAAAAAGGCCAAAAAAGCAATTCCAACAACCACACCAAATGAATAACCAAAATTAATAATTCCCTCTGTTACTGAACCTGTTGCCAAATTAGATAACCCTCCCCATTGATTACCTGTATATTCTTTTGTAAATACAATGCCACCAGAGTCTAACTTGTCAGGAAAAACAGCTCTAGGTATGAAGTTTGTAAATAAAGAAAGGTATGTACTCCCCAGGTGGTACTCAACAACCTCTTCATAATTTAATATTATTTCCAACGGGATAAGACCGTATTTAAAGTGTGTCACTTCCATACTGAACTCCCCTTCATTTTTTACCCTAATTTCACCTTCAGCAGTACTTACAGAGTTCCTTATCCCACCTAATAGAGCGACAAGAAAAATTATTCCAGCTATAAAAGGTGTTAATTTAAGTATTGAAAATTTCCTGTACATATAATGAAAGATAAGTATTTCCACTAAAACTGTCACCAAAAGAAATGATCTTGATCCGGAAAGAAGCGCAATGCACACAAAAAAAGTAAAGTGAAGAAAGAAAAATATTTTATGTTTGAATGTTCTGTTCTTTGAAGCAACTATAATAGTAAAGTAAGCTACGTTCATTATTGCAATTAAGTTATTCAAAACAATAACGTACCCCCTTCCTTTAAAGAACTCTACTCTATAAGCTATATTTCCAATGTAATTTACAATACCTCCTAGCTCACTTATTATATAAATTTGATTGAGTATAGAAACAAAAGATAATAGCCAAATAGCGATTACTACTTTTAATGGGAAATCTATCGATGAAGGCTCGCTATTTTTATGCTCTCCTTCAAAAAAAGCACAAAAAAATATCACCAAGCACTGCAATAGATATACCATACAAACATATACGTTATATTCAGATATATATATATCTAAATAGAAAAACACATTAAATACGAGATAAATTTTAACTGGTGAGAATACATCTGAGTTTTTACTAAATGACAGTACTGCAGTACTAATTGTGACTACTAAAAATAAAGTTCTAAAAAAATATATATCCAAGAAATACTCAATCATTTCAAACCTTCATAGTAATCATTACTGAAATTACAATAACCAATAAATAAGTAAAAAACCAAAGCTTTGAGTAAGTAAGATAATGGTTTTTTAATGAGAAATACCAAGACAACACTACCAATAGTAAGGTACCGGATATAGATGATAATAAAATATCGACTAAACTTGATGAAAAGCACATTAGTAAGCCGCTAAAAGCAGCTGAGACAAAATAAGAAATACTCATATACTTAGTTTTGTTAGCCAGCTTCACACCAGATTCAACTATTTCCTTAATTATAAGCAATTGAAATGGAATGATCGCTAGTGCTACATAGTCATTTGCCTCACTAAATTCTTCATTAAAATACTCGTTAATTATAAAACCTGAAGACAATAAGGTTATAATATGTATAAAAACGAGTATTGCTAAGAGGCATTTAAATATTTTATTTACTTTTAAATTAAGGTCTAAGTTATTTTCGTTTTTATAAATAAACGGGTTCCATGCCATAGAAAAAGCAAGCATTAATAACTGGAAGATTGCGGCAAATTTAAGTGATAACGACATTAACGCAACAGCTTGAACACCTACAATTGACAATACAAAAAATCTGTTCGCATACTGTACAAAAAAGCTTGCTAACCTTGCAGGAAACTGCGGCATTGCAAATGATAAAGCTAAAGACGAATAGCGGAGGTGGAAGCCAAAACTGAACCTTTTGAAAATGTATATAGAGCCGAAAACTGTCTGAAATACCCAGCCTGTCAATAATCCATAAAAATAGCCGACTCCTCCTATATTCATGTCCACTATAAAAAAATAACTAAATAAAGCAGATATAGAAGCCTGTCCCAAAGATAAAACTGTAAAAGTTACTGCTCTATCCATATAACGTAAAACAATCATATAAATAGAGCTAATGTTTGCAAACAGAATGCAACTAGCAGCAATAACAATTAAAGTGCTTTCATCTTCTGTTTTAAAGATTAGAGTTGAGATAGCTTCAGAAAAAAAACAAGCAACTATAGTAACCAAAACTGAAGCTATTAAAGTCATTACAAATATACTAGAAAACAAATCACTTTGATTGTCAACTTTATAATAAAGACGCTGCAAAGACGTCTCTAATTGAAGCTGCCCAAAAATTATTAGACAATTAAATATAGCGAATACTACCTCAACTATTCCATAATCATTACTACCTAAACTTGACAGGTATATTGGAAGCATAGCTACAGGTAAAATACGTGAAAAACCCGCAGTCCCTCCAAAAATTAAAAATGACCGTATAAACTTCTTATCCATTAATAAACTTTATATACCATGGCATAGCTTTGTTTACACCTTGTAATATATTATGTTTTGGTGCATAACCTAAATTCTTTATAGCTTTATTTATATCTGCTTGTGAGTGGCGCACATCCCCTGCCCTAAAGTCACGGTAGATTGGTTCTTGCGTTGTAGTTATATCACACCCTTTAAGAGCAGATTGTATAGCTCTGTATAAATCATTAAGTGTTGTGCGATCACCTAAGGCTACATTGTATACATTATCTTTAGCTTCATCTTCAGCCATTGCGGCAAGGATATTCATTTGTACGGTGTTTTCAATAAAGCAAAAATCGCGGCTTGTTTCACCATCACCATTAATGAAAACATCTTCACCTTGAATCATCGCCGCAGTCCACTTAGGGATTACAGCAGCATAAGCACCGTTTGGGTCTTGGCGCTGCCCAAACACATTAAAGTAGCGTAAGCCGATTGTTTTAAAGCCATATGTTTTGGCATACACACCCGCGTACAGTTCATTTACGTATTTGGTTACGGCGTAAGGTGATAATGGATTACCAATGTTTTCTTCAACTTTTGGTAGTGCCGGGTGGTCACCGTATGTTGAGCTACTTGCTGCATAAGTAAAGCTTTTAACATTAGCCTCTTTTGCTGCTTGTAACATTTTTAAAAAACCGGTGATATTAGCCGCATTAGTTGTTAAAGGGTCGGCAATCGAGCGCGGTACCGAGCCAAGCGCTGCTTGATGTAGTACGTAATCAACGCCATTACCATTATTAGCGATTGCCGTTTCGCAATCTTGGTAATTACGAATGTCGCCTTCTATAAAGTTAAAGCCTTGCCACTGCTCTGCTGATACTAAACCCTGTACTTCATCAAGGTTGTGTTGGTGGCCGGTAGCAAAATTATCAAGCCCCACAACTTTTTGATTTAACTTTAGTAAATGCTCTAAAAGGTTTGAGCCAATAAACCCCGCTACCCCTGTCACTAACCAGGTTTTAGGGGAAGAAAGTAGTTCTAGTTTTATTTGTTCGTAACGAGTCATGTATGCCTCTATAAAGTCTTTGGATAATGAACTAACAACGTTTAAGTTATTAATTGTGCTTGGCGCATGCTATTTATAATTTAAAAGCGCGGGGTAAACCCGCGCCTACAGCGTTATAAACGCATATCTACACTTTGCTTTGGTAGCACGTATTTTAAATCGTAAAGGACATGCTCAGCTTTACCTAGTGCACGAATTTGCTCTGCGCCCATCTCTTTAAATTCGTTATGGCCTACAGCAAGAATGATTGCATCGTAATTATTTTTTTTATGCTCTGTGGTTAAGCTTAAACCATATTCATGTTGAGCTTCATCGTTTGAGCACCACGGGTCTACTATGTCTACATTAATGTTATATTCTTTGAGTTCGCTTACTATGTCGACCACTTTTGTATTGCGTAAATCTGGGCAGTTTTCTTTAAACGTCAAACCCATTACCAGTACATTTGCGCCATCTACATGTATACGCTTTTTAAGCATATTTTTTACAAGCTCCGACACCACGTGTTTGCCCATGCCATCGTTTAAACGGCGGCCAGCTAAAATCATTTCTGGATGGTAGCCTACGCTTTGGGCTTTATGCGTTAAGTAATACGGATCTACACCAATACAGTGCCCCCCTACTAGGCCTGGGCGAAATGGTAAAAAGTTCCATTTTGTGCCAGCTGCCTCTAACACTTCAAGCGTATCGATATCTAGTTTATTAAAAATAATTGAAAGCTCATTAATTAATGCAATGTTTACATCACGCTGCGTGTTTTCAATTACTTTTGCAGCTTCGGC
>NZ_DJHW01000045.1:24529-24831 GCF_002433295.1 Pseudoalteromonas sp. UBA6610
ATTACTTTTGCAGCTTCGGCAACTCTAATAGAGCTTGCTTTATGCGTGCCGGCGGTAATTACTGACTTATAAAGTTGGTCAACTTTTTCAGCTATTTCTGGATTCGAGCCTGAGGTTACTTTTAGTATATTAGTTACGCGGTGTTCTTTATCGCCTGGGTTTATGCGCTCCGGTGAGTAGCCAGCAAAAAAATCTTGGTTAAACACAAGGCCCGATACACGCTCAACTACTGGTAAACATGCCTCTTCTGTCGCACCTGGGTAAACAGTAGACTCGTAAATTATTATGTCGCCTTTTTTAAC
>NZ_DJHW01000045.1:25135-25439 GCF_002433295.1 Pseudoalteromonas sp. UBA6610
AATTATTATGTCGCCTTTTTTAACTACTTTACCAAGCATTTCGCTGGCTTTAATCAGCGGTGTTAAATCTGGTTGTTTATGCTCATCAATAGGTGTTGGTACGGTAACAATATAGACATTACAACTTTCTAAATCTGCAACAGCAGAAGAAAAACTAAGCTGTGGTGAATCTTTAAGCTCTTCATCACTAACTTCAAGGGTAGAGTCATGGCCTGATTGTAACTGGGCAATTCGCCCTTGGTTTATATCGAAACCTAAAACAGGGAACTTTTTACCAAATTCAACTGCTAATGGAAGGCCAACA
>NZ_DJHW01000045.1:25747-25875 GCF_002433295.1 Pseudoalteromonas sp. UBA6610
TCAACTGCTAATGGAAGGCCAACATAGCCTAAGCCTATAATGCCAATTTTTAGCTCCGTTAATGAATCGTGCATGTACTTGCTCTCTTAAATTTTAAAATAAATTATTAGCTATCAGCTATCAGCTAT
>NZ_DJHW01000112.1:0-350 GCF_002433295.1 Pseudoalteromonas sp. UBA6610
AAGCACTTGATAAATCAGCGCTTAGTAACCCACAAAAAGTACTGCGTCGTGAGCTACACAAAGCCATTGCAAAAGTGAGCGATGATATTGAGCGTCGTCAAACGTTTAACACTGCAATTGCTGCCATTATGGAGCTCTCTAATAAGTTATTAAAAGCGCCGTTAAACGATAAGCAAGATGTTGCTATTGCTAACGAAGCATTAGAAGCCCTACTTATTATGCTTGCGCCAATTACGCCGCATTTATCGCACCAGTTATGGCAAGAGCTTGGTAAAGAGGGTGACATTTTAGATGCAGCATGGCCTAAAGTTGACGAGTCTGCCCTTGTTGAAGATGAAAAATTAATCATC